>DUUN01000244.1 GCA_012841535.1 Gallicola sp.
AAAGATCTTAGGCTATAAAACCCCAGAAGAACTCTTCGATGAGGAACTCGATTTAATCTATGCTCTTTAACAACAGAGATTTGTCAAGGTACGGAGATTAGTTCAACTTGTTATTGCAATTCAGGCAATAATTATAACATAAATTATTGTCAAAACATCAATAATCGTCAGTTTTCGGCATATTAAATCTGCTTATTTCTTACCCCTTTAGAAAAATATGGAACCATGTACTAACCCCTATAACCTTAATGCAAAAATAATAATAGCATTTAGCCGAAAATATGGCAAGTTACTACTTTAATTAATTTAGAAGTTGCTATTTTACATATTTACTTATTGGCATGATATTTGCTTTATATATTGTTAATCGGAATTTACTTTAAACTATTAATTTAAGGGGAGGCGTTTTTATGAAATATTTAGTATTAGGGTGTGGACTACAAGGAAGAGTAATAGCTTATGATTTATTACAACATGATGAAAATGCGTATGTGACTGTAGCAGATATTGATGATGACAACCTAGAAAAGGCAAAGAATTTAATAAAGAGTGATAATCTTACACTTGAAAAATTTAATATCCAAAATCGCGAAGAAACTGTTGCTCTAATGTCAAAAGCAGATGTTATTGTTATAAGTCTACCTCATGATTGGGAAACAACAGAAGCGGTTTACCAATCCCTAGCTCAAACTAATAATAAGAAAGTTGTCTTCTCAGACTACTGGCTATGGGACAAACATCATCTCTTTGACGAAGATTTAAAGAAGGCTAAGGTTTTAGCTGTTCCTGGACTAGGTATTGCACCGGGGCTTGCAAATATCATGGTTGGACAATTAGCGCATGAGTTTGACCAATTAGAAGATGCTACAATCTATGTAGGAGGCCTGCCTGCAGAAAAAGGAACTTGTCCAATTGATTATATGGAGCTGTTTAATGTTGAAGCAATGCTAGATATGTATCTAACACCAGCTACAGTTATAGAAGATGGTAAGCTGGTTGAAAAAGATATCTTAAAACCTCATGATGCACTTATAATCCCTGGACACGGCGAAGCTGAGGTATTCTATACAGATGGTCTATGTAGTTTATCAAAAACCATGCTTGAAAAAGGTGTTAATAATGTATGTGAATGTACTTTACGCTACCCAGGACATCTTGCTACTATGAAGGAACTATATGACTATGGATTCTTCAGCTCTGAGCCAATAGAGATAAATGGAGTTGAAATTAGACCAAGAGATTTTACTGAAAAAGTACTAGTAAAACTATGGGAAAAAGTTCCTGGAATAAGAGACATTACTTATCTTTATGTAGTTGGAAAAGGTAAAATAGATGGAAAGAATTGCTACAAGGCTTATGAAGTATTAACACGAAGTGATGAAGAAGTCGGAATTACATCAATGGAAATTGCTACAGCATATCCAATTTCAGTTGCTGCATTGGTTTTAGCATATGAAAATATTGATTTATATGGGGTTATAGAGCCTGAAAATGTATTCGTTGGTGAATTCTTTGATAAGATGGTTGAGTTGTTGGCAGAAAGAGATATGATTGTATATGAGAAATAAATAAGAACAAACACTAATTTTGGGGCACTCAAGATATAAACACATTATAGATTGAATGCCCTTTTATAAAATCTGTTAACATTCTAAGGAGGAAATAAATAAGGAGGAAATAAAAATGATTGCTACTATAAAATTCTCTCCAATATTCCTATTTGGAGGGATGATGATAGTATCAAACATACCAATACTTAGTAATTATCTTAATTTTTCACTTGATATATCAATTATAGCTTTCATTGCTACTTTGTACGCAGCAATTATTGCTATAATTGTAGAGAAACTAAAAGTAAATGATATCATAGAAGCTGCCTTAGACAATATTAAAGATATAAATATTGTACTGTTAATCCTATTACTTGCTTATGCCATGGCAGAAGTTTTTATGTCCACTGGTGTAGGTGCATCCATAATTAGTATTGCCTTAAAATTTGGTGTATCCTCTAGAACAGTGGCACCCTTAGCCCTATTAGTCACTGCAGCTCTTTCAATAGCTACAGGTACTTCTTGGGGAACATTTGCGGCCTGTGCACCTATCTTTCTATGGCTGAGTCATATAGTTGGTGGGAATATCCCAATAACTGTTGCAGCAATTGCAGGAGGCTCATGTTTTGGAGATAATATAGGGTTGATTTCAGATACAACCGTTGTAAGCTGTGGTGTCCACAATGTTGAGGTTGTACACCGTGTTAGAAATCAGGGTGTTTGGTCATTGATCTGTTTAGGTCTAGCCTTTGTAATAACTTTAGTTGTTAGCAGTAGACTACCAAGTGCAGCAGTTGATGCTAGTGTAGCTATAGATGCCATTCCTGCTGATGCATTAGATGCTTTAAGAGCAGAAAGACCAGCTGCTATTGATTTACTTGAGCAGGTAAAAACGGGGGTTCCGTTATATATGATTATACCTCTATTTATTGTCCTTGGATTGGCTATATACGGCTTACCTACCTTAATTTGTCTCATATTAGGAATTGCCTCAAGCTGTATATTAGGGATGATAGCTGGCACAGTACCATCATTAATGTATTTCTTTGATCTATTACTAGAAGGATTCGTATCTGCTGGTTCATGGATTATTGTGGTAGCTCTATGGGTAAGTTCTTTTGGTGGTATTATGCTGAAAATGGATGCTTTCAAGCCATTGGCAAAATTTGTAGTTAGAATTTCCAGAAATGTTAGACAATTAATGTTTTGGAATGGAGTCTTAAGTCTACTAGGTACCGCAGCATATGCAGATGACATGCCACAAATACTAACAGTAGGACCAATTATTAAGAATATAACAGAAGAAAATGTAGAGGGAAGCGAAGAAGCTATGTATAACCTAGCTCTAAGAAATGCTACCTTCTCAGACGCCATGAGCGTGTATGGTTCTCAACTAATACCTTGGCATGTATATCTAGCCTTTTATGTTGGCATTGCATCATCTGTTTTCCCATTGCATGATTTTGCAGTATTTGACATAATTAAATATAATTACTTATCTTGGTTAGCTGTAATATCTATACTGATATTAACTCTAACAGGCCTTGATAGGTTTATTCCATTATTCAGAATGGCTTCAGAGCCTGAAGTACGCTTTAAAAAAGAACTAGAAGAAAAAAATGAAGAAACTATCTTAGCTTAAAATGCCATTACTCTAACAAGGGCTCCTTTCTACCCATGAAAGGAGCCCTTGTTCTGTGGTTAGCTTTCTGAATTATTTGATTCATCCGAATTTTATGTTATAATTAGTTCAAATATAATTTTGCTACAAGGGGGTGTTTACATTTCGACACCACCTTTAATATTTAACCTCCGCCCGTATTCTATGAATGGATTATACGAGGCTTAAGGATTTTTTGCCCGTCATATGCTCGATTCGTATTTCCACCAGGGCAACTACG
>DUUN01000855.1 GCA_012841535.1 Gallicola sp.
AAGAGCAATTGTATTTTTTCTACTAATTCTGAACTCAATCATTTTTTTAACTATCTGAGGAAAGCCAAGTAGGCTCGAAGCAATCAGTAAATAAATTATAGGGTGCGTAAATGTTGTTAGGGTGCGTAAATGTTGTTAGGGTGCGTGATTTACCATCAAGGGTGCGTAAAATTACCTAAGGGTGCGTAATTGTATCAAAATAGGTAATCAAAGCCATATTGATTATACCAAGTTGATACAATAGATAGGACCTAGGTTGGTCCTTTTTTGTTTTATATAAAAGGAATACTTTTAACTACTTTTATGAGTTGAAGTTAAAAAGATTCCCTTTAGTGAATTTTGAAGAGAATTAGACTTTTTTTCTTGCTTCTTAAGAAGTGATTACCTTTTGCGGTGTCGTATTTTGGGCGCTCTATTATGGGCGGAGTTGAACTTTTTGATTTAAAAGTTTTGTGCTATAACAAACCTAAAAAAGAATAATATCCATGAAGAATCTAAGGTAGCTTACCTGAATTATTCCTAGTATGAAAAAAAATAAAAAGTACAAAATTGAATAGTTAAAACCAAATACTAAAATAGACTATTAAATCCTCCAACTAGTGATCTTGGGGAGATTTTTTAAGATTGTATAATATTGATAACACTTAATAACTATAGTGCCCTATAAAAGTGATTTAAACCCTAAATGCCGATATACACAAAAATAACCTAATGGTGTAAAATTCATCATACTTTATATGAAAAACTCATGGGTTCCATTTTCTTATAGAGACAGCACCTCGTAACGAAGTGTATTTTCATTACCTAGTAATATAAACGCGTGCTGACAGCCTTTCACAGCTTTTAATCGAATTATCTAAAAATCAAATGTTTGAAGTAAACGGTCATGTTGAGATAAAACTAAATTTATAAATGTTGTCATTCTTACTAAAATACTCTACTTCACCGTGTAATATACCTTTTTGGTTTAAGTTAAAATTCTCAAAATCCTGGCGCTTTTCTATTATATATTAATTTTATTACCTTTAAAGGGTTAACTACTGTCCATCAAATTTTAAATTTTATCAAATCACTAAAACTTGGTGTTGGATATTCGAAAGAAAATATCAGAACTTTCATTTTTTAGGAGGCTTTCTACGAAAACTTATACTATAGATATATAGAGGAAAATATAAGTTTAGTTATTCAATTATAACAGCTTATATTACAAATGAGTTTTAATTTGTAAAGATAACAGTAGTGGAATTAATTGTAATTTCATAAAATAACGATCGCAGTAAAGTTTACAGTTAAATTTACTTAACGTTATCAGCCATTATAAAACTTTCACCGCTATAGCAAGAGGTGCGAACTTTTTGACAGGTGTATGATATTGTATTAAATGCTTGCCCTAACATATAATGGGACGATGATGTTGATATTAGAAGTATCAACTTTTTTATAAAAAGAAACGGGAAGAAATTTCTTTTTTCGTTTTCTAACAAAAGTCTATTGGTTACTTGAATTAAGTAATATACTGAATTTTTTCTTTCTTTATTTAACTATAACAAGAAATCCTTACAAAAAAACAAATGATATACTAGACAGAAAAGACTACTATACCAAATTATCTAATCATTATCCAAAAGAAAGTGAAATGGAATAAATAAATATGAATGTTAGTAATAAACTAAGTGTCTTAAAAAAAATAGCTAATGAATTAAATAAGATGAATGTAACTTGGGCAATAGGTGCTTCGATGCTTTTGTATTTTAAAGGCATTTTATTAGATTTTAACGATATTGATATCATGGTAGCAAATGAAGATATAGAACAAGTAAGAAAAACTTTAATGAAAATGGGGACGCTCCAACTACCTAATCCAAATTCAAAGTATGAAACAAAAGTATTTTTGGAGTTTATTATTGATGGAGTAGATGTTGATGTTATGGCTGGTTTTACAATTGTTAATAATGGTAGTCTTATTGATTGTTCCTTAAAAAATGAAGAAATAGTTGAATTTTATGATTTAGAAGGTGTTAAGATACCACTTCAATCAGTTGAAATATGGTGTAAATATTATGAGTTAATGGGAAGAAAAGATAGAGTAAATATGATAAAAAATTTCTATCTAAAAGCAAATGTAACTGAAAAAGGAGATAAATGTGCAAAATTTAAGATTAAAGAAAAGGGGAAAGATAAATGAATAAAAAGATCACCTTACTCTTAATTTTTGTAATGTCCCTTGTTTTGTCCGGGTGCAGTTTATTTCAAAAGTTAGAAGCTCCAGAACCTGTTTATTATGATATTAGGGTTATAAATGGTCAAGGCAGCGGAAGGTATCAAGAAGGAGAGTTTATGTCTATTTCCCCCGACAACATCGAAGGAAAAGTTTTCTCTTTTTGAAAGGTTGGAGATACCGTTTTATCGGAAGACATCGAGTATTGTTTTACAGTGCTTGAGAATATGGAAATCACCGCTATCTTTACAGATAAAATTGAAAAATTTAAAGTGATTACTCAAAACAAAACAGGTCAAGTATTAGAAGGATTAGGCGAATACGAAGTAAAGCTTTTTATAATTCGTATGAATTAAATAAACTTTCGCTAAACGTTATCGAAAGCAGTCTTACCACCATTTCTAACTTTGCCTTTGCTAATTGTTCGAAACTTAATAATATAAATTTCCCAGAAAATTTAAAAGTTATTGAAAACAACGCATTTGAAGGGTGCACCTATCTCAGTAGATTCACGCTTCCAAAATCCTTGGAAATTATAGGCGATTACGCATTTAAAAATATTGGTTATGTCAGAATAATATTTATAGCTAGAACAGTTACCAATTTGGCTGAAAATGCATTTTTAGGTACCAATATTTATGGGCCGATATATATAGCTTCTGATATAATAATTGCTCAGCTTTCCGAAACTGCTTTTAATGGACTTATTAAAAACAAAAATATTTACTTACCGGACAACTATCAAGGCGAATTACCTGAGTATATCAAAGAAAATTATACAAAAGACAATAATGCAGGCATAAAATATTATAACGAAATATGGTTTCAATATTATAAAGTGAAAATAAAATGGAATGAAAATTTTTATTGCCTTATAAGATTATACATTGTAAAAATAAGACAATAAATAGACGCATAAAAAGGTGAAGCCAAGAATCAATTTTCTTAAATGCTTTACCTTTTATTTTGGGCTAGTTTATTTACAACTTCTGCTCAATTTTAGCAAAGATTAGGTTGTTTAGGTTCTAGTGTATCAATTCTCATCTTAGCATATGCATTTTGAAAATTGGTAAAACTTGCTATCGATATTTAAAATTGCTATAATATTATAGTAAAGAATGAGAGGTAGTGGCTGATTTCTCTCTAGCAATCGGAATAAAATATGATATAAATAAGAAATATTACTTGCAGTATTATTTCTAGAAGAAAAGGAAGTTTAATATTATGAGTAAAATATTAAAAGAATGGGAATGGAAGTACCAAGTTTTCTTTGATGAAGAGGTTCAAAGAAAAACATTAGCTTTTGCAGAAAATTTAAAAAGAGAAGAAAAAGCACTGTTTTTAAAACAGCTTAAGTTTTATAAATCCTTTTATACAATTGATGTATTAATTGAAGCTTTAAAAAACAAGAATTTAAACCAAAAAAAAGTCCTAGAGAAAGCCCTTGAAAACAAGGCTTTATGTGCAAAAACGGATCAAAGCATCTACGAATTAATCAAGGCTGAGATAAATTTCGAATCAAACGAAGTGAATAATAAAGTATTAAAATTATTGGATTATAGTTTAGAAACTGATTATGATGTTAAGTTTATAAATTATTTGATGCTATGTTTTCATATTCAAGATTTTAAAAACATTATTGAAGTTATTTATAAAAAAGCAAATCAAAAGCAAGAGACAGCTGATGTACGAGAGATAAAAGCAGATAAAGAAACGATCCTTCTTGAATTCAATGAATTTATGAATTCTTTAATGAAGAATGAAAGTTTAATATCTGATTATGGTTCTTTTGATAATTCCGATTACGATGTGAAAGTTGAAATTGACTCAGGTTATGGAGAATGGTGGGATAAGGACCTTTATGAGGAATATGATCGGGATACTTTAATTCTTTATAGTAATGATGAAACGATTAATAGTAATGATTTTCACTATACGATTATTCACGAAGTCTATCCTGGACATGGACATTTTTTTCGAACTGTCAAAAAACAAAATGACGCCATTGATACCGGCGCTTCGCTTTTAATAGAAGGTTATGCAACTTACACAGAAATAAATTCTCTTAAGTCTGCTTATACAAATAATCTTGAAATCGCTTATGCAAAAACTATTATTAATGCACTGAACTTAAATTATGATGTGCTAAATAAAGGTTCCATTCGCTTAGTTAATCAAAAAAAAGGGTATCTAGAATCCTACTTTTTTGGTTGCTTTGCGATAGAATATTATGTCAAGAATAAGTTTGGTTCTCCAAAATCATTTCTTGAATTCTTAAGTCAAAGTAACAAGGGAGATTTCTATAAATTATGGTAGAGTGTTATTTAGTCAATGCCTTTTCTGAAAGTTTGTCATTTAAACGAAGTGAGGACTCTTGTATTGTACGTGATAATTTAACTGTAGTTCCTGAAGTACTACAATATAGTAAACGTGATGTGAAAGATTATGCTACTTTGTTTTCTAATAATATGGGCGCTAGCATCAGCATTCAAAAAATGGGTGATTATGGCAGCCGTCAAGAAGCAATAGCTGCATATGAAATGGGTGATAAAGATTATAGAAAGATTTATGAATTGTTTTTAAATAAAATTCATCCACAAGGGAAAGACTCCGAATGGAATATGCTTCTTATCGTTGATCCCGATGTAGAAGATAAGATTGTGAATCATTACTGCTGTATTATAAAAAGTTTTGATTTGAGGGATTATCAGACCTTTAACTTTCTTGATGCTTGTATGATTTTCCAAACTCTAAAAATAATACAGGAGTTTGTTCAATCCTTTAAACAAAGATCCAAATTAACGAAGGTAGAATCCTTTTTATTAGGATATTATTTTGATATTTTAAATACAATTAAAGAACCACATTTCTTTTTAATCAATCAAAAAGAAATAGAGTATATGCACATATATTATGATTTATGGAAAATGAATCTCATGATTGAAGGTCTAACCAATAATATTACTTCAACCATTGAAATCTATGATTTTACTTCCCAATACGAAAGCAATAAAAAGAGTAAATTGTCCTCACGTATGTTTTCAATTCTTACCATTATTCTAGGTTTTACAACTCTTTATAATTTTTTCGAAAATTACCAAGTAATTAGAATTGCTATTGCGATATTTTTTGGAACCGTATCGTTTCTTATTTTTATTTCATCAATGCTTGATGTTTATAAATATTTCAAAGAACTACTCGATTATCGAAGAAAAATTAGATGATCTCTCTATTTTAAATACTGATTTAAGTTAAATAAATCCTTAATGCTTTAAATTCTGTGGTTTTTTAAAGACAATTAATTAAGTTTATTTTTAAGTCAATGTGTTCATTAACTCTATATTTTATGTTAAACTTAATTGAGTAATAAATAGTTCTTTGTTGAGGAAACAATAAATGGCATAGTCAGAATAAATAGTAATTTTTTAATATTATATTTAGGTTGAATAGTTTATTTGTCTTAAAATAAAAATGTTAAGTAAAGCTATTTTATGAAAATTATTATTGAAAATAAAGTTGTGCAACGCAAGGGAAGAAAAGGCTTTTTTGCTTATACAGAGAGTGGTCAAATAAAGACTGGCTACTTAGTCTATGATGAAGAAGGAAACAATATTGGAATCGTCTTTAGATCCGATGATATTCGAAAGAAGTCATATGGACAATCTGAGATATTATTTGATGAAAACTTTGAAAAACGCCACAAAAGAACGTATTATATAATTAAAATCAATAAAAGGTATTTGCCTTTTGAGGAATTGAAAAAAGTAATGTCTAAGAATGAACGCTTCGAAGTTGTTATAGATTTAAAAATTTAATTTGTCGCTTTTATAAATTTTTATACTTATGAAAAAACTACTATACAATGTGTATAAAACTGTATAAAGCTATGAGTTTATTAGCTTAATCTGTTAGATTTGATAGAATATTGATTAAAAGAGCGAGACGTAAAATAAGAATTATACGTTTGGTATTAATACTCTTAAAGTAGAGAATGAATTAATAATGGGTTTGTAAAGAATTCTGTTGATGATTTTCGTCAAAATTATGTTAATAAAAAGGTCTATGTTGATACTCATTTAGTTGAGAAAACATAGATCTTTCTTGCCGGATTTTCAATATTATTTTTTGTTTTTGAGTTTCTTTTTAGGTTCATTGTTAATGGTTTTGTTAATGCATCAGGAATTGTAATAAACAAATTAATAATGTATTCTTTCCATGCGGATAAAGTTTTAGCCACTTCAAAGAAATTAGGAAGATTTGAAGAATAAAAATCAGCTATTAGTATTTCTAATTCAGCTGCAGCATTTTCATATGAAGTGGTTTTATTAAATTCTCTATACCTAGATGTAAGATAATATGCTTTTTCTAATCTTAGATCAATTTCAAGCAAATACTTTAGTAAGCTATGCTTATCAAACCACATTTTCATTTTTCTATTATAAAACCTTTTATCAGTGAGATTATCAAAC
>DUUN01000667.1 GCA_012841535.1 Gallicola sp.
ATGCATTTAGAATATGATAAAAAGAAATCTTTTAAATCTGGTAAGATGATATTTCCTAGATATCATCAACTAGATGTTGTAACTAAAATTGTTGGTGATGTTAAGAAAAATAATTGTGGCAAAAATTATCTTATTCAACATAGTGCTGGTTCTGGTAAATCTAATTCTATTGCGTGGTTATCGTATCGGTTAGCTAATTTACATAACGAACTAGATGAAAAAATATTTGATTCAGTAATTGTTGTTACTGATAGAAGGGTATTAGATAATCAGTTACAAGATACCATTTATCAGTTTGATCATGTTTCTGGTTTAGTTGAAAAAATAGATAAAAATAAAAGTTCTAAGGATTTATTAGAAGCGATTAATGATGGTAAAAAGATCATTATTACAACATTACAAAAATTCCCTATTATATATAAAGAAATAAATAGTATTGGTAAAAATTTTGCTGTGATTGTAGATGAAGCTCACTCTTCTCAAACTGGAAGTTCTGCTGCTAAATTAAAAGAGGGTTTAGGAAACATTGAAGAAGTTTTAGAAGAATATGCTAGGGAAGAGTTAACGCAAGAAAGAGAATCTTTAGATGATGAAGATAAGCTACTAAATGAATTAGCAGCCCATGGGATGCATACTAATATGAGTTTCTTTGCTTTTACTGCAACACCTAAAGAAAAAACCTTACAATTGTTTGGTAATAAACAAGATGACGGTAGTTATAAACCTTTTCATATTTATTCAATGCAACAAGCTATTGAAGAGGGATTTATTCTGGATGTATTAAGAAATTATATGACGTATGATATGTATTATAAGATTGTTAAAACTTCTACCGAAGATCCTGAGGTTAAGTCTTCAAATGGTATGAAAGCAATTGCTAGGTACCAATCGCTACATCCTCATAATTTAAGCCAAAAAACAACAATTATGATTGAACATTTTTTAAATACTACTTCTAAAAAAATTGGTGGTAAGGCTAAAGCAATGGTTGTTACTTCTTCGCGATTACATGCTGTTAGATATTTACAAGAATTTAAAAAATATATTCGTGAAAATCACTTAGAAAACATTGATGTTTTGGTGGCTTTCTCTGGTGAAATAAAGGATGGTGGCGAAACATATACTGAAGTAAAAATGAATGTTGATAAAAATGGTAACCACATAAAAGAAAATCAATTACCAGAAAGATTTAATGAAGATTTTAATGTTTTAATTGTTGCAGAAAAATACCAAACAGGCTTTGATGAGCCGCTATTACATACTATGTTTGTCGATAAACCATTATCAGGTGTAAAGGCAGTTCAAACATTATCTAGGTTGAATAGAACATATCCTGGCAAAACAGATACATTTGTTTTGGATTTTGTTAACGATGCTGAAGATATTCAAAAATCTTTTCAACCTTATTACCAAGGAACAGTGTTAACTAGTGGTGTTGATCCAAATAATATTTATACAATATTTAACAGAATTACAGCTTATAAATTATTTACAGCAGACGAAGTTAAAGGTTTTGCTAATGTGTATTATAGTGGAGAAGACAATATGGAAAAGTTAAATTATTATTTGTTTCCAGCAAGAACTAAGTTTTTTGATATGGAGCCTGAAGATAAACGTGAATTTAAGTCAATTTTACAAGCATTTATACGAAGTTACGGTTTCATTGTTCAAGTTGAAAGAATGATGGATAAAGATATACAAGAAAAGTATATATTTTGTAAATATTTAAATACTGTTCTTCCAAAGGAACATGAACAAGTTTTATCGTTAAATGATAAAGTTGATTTAGAATATTATCGCCTTGAAAAGAAATTTGAAGGTTCTATAGAACTTACTAAGGAAGAAGGGTTTTTGGACCCTCCAACTGGCTCAATTGGTAAAGGCGAAGAGGAAGAGGCACCACTAAGTGTTATTATCGATAAGATAAACAATAAATATAACACCTCTTTTACTAATATGGATAAAGTAATGGAGCAAATAAAACAGGATTTTATTGATGATGAAGAAATGGTTAGACTAGCTCAAAATAATTCACCTGAATCTTTTAAAAAAGTTTATGATGATGAATTTAAAAAGAAAGCATTTAATAGGTATCAACAGAATACTGATATGTTTGAAAAGATGATGGCTGAAGAAGGATATATGGAAGACTTTATGAAATCAATGTTCAAATATATCTATGAGGCTTGTAGAAAAAAATAATTTAGAGGGACAGTAGTTCCTTTTTTTTACAAGTAGTACGATATGTGATATAATGTTTATAATTTTAAAAGGAAACGATACATGACAAATGAAGAAAAAAAATTGTGTAATGATTTGGTTAATAAATACGAGCAATTTACGGTTTTTATTACAAAAAATGAAAACACATTAATTGATAAGAATACAATGGTAAGGGAAGACTTAAATATTGACTTAACTGAAGAAAAAATTGAGAAATTAGTAGTTTACCCATGGGTATGGGCACAAAAATTGAATGTTAAAAAATTATCAAAATATTAAGCAAGAATAATGTGTAAATGTTGTAAATAGTGTATCCCATAATATTACATTAAAATGTTTATATTTAGTTAGGACTTTTCACTGTTTTATAAATATCAATTATATAATTGTAAGAAAGGAGAAATTATGAAGAATAATGAAATAGGTAAAGAATTTAATGTTGCAAATCCCACAAAAGATAATATAGAATATGCTTTTAAAAATTTGTTTTTTTATTTAATTGCCTCAACCTCTTTAAAGATTTATGAAGACAAGAATGAAGAATTTAAAAAGGTAATAGAAAAAGTTAAGGGTATATTTAAAATTTATATTGAACAAGGTAACTTAGTTATCATTGCTGAAGAAAAATTAGAAGATATTAAATTCGATTTGATTGATTTAGATACTGATACTAAAACTTTAAATTCTTATTATGCTGAATGGTCATTGATGTGGCTTGAAGCATTAATTTCTTTGAGAAGAACAGAAAATAAGATAGGAGGTGTAAAATAATGGCAGATAGGGATAAGTATGGAAATTATGTTAATGATAAAGGTGTTATTATAAAAGTTAATACTGACAGAAAAGGAAAAGATCACGTTAGTTTTTATGGTTCTGATGTTGATAAACAACATGATGGTGTTCATGTGAATATTGATTATGACAAGAAATCGTGGAATTCAACTACCCATAATGCTGACAAAAGTGATAATGAAAAATCATCAGGAGGATGTTATTTAACATCCGCATGTATGAAACACTTTCAAGAAAAATTTGATGATAATTGTGAAGAACTTAATATTCTTAGAAACTTTAGAGATAGTTTTGTATTAAAAGACGATATAAATCATTATTATAAAACTGCTCCATTTATAGTAGAAGCAATTGATAATGTTGAAAACAATGATTTGATATATAAATTTATATATCAAAATGTTGTGAATAAATGTGTGAACGCCATTAAAAATGGAGATTATGAATTTGCATATAACAGATATAAGAGTAGTTTTTTAGCTTTAGAAGAACAGTTTGGTAGACCAGTATTAGGACAAAAAATTATTAAAGTTTTAAAACTAAACTTAAATTAATAACTAAAAGTAAAAAACGATGTTATTTATGGAGTGAATCACAAATAGTTCACAACAAGTAAAATACTTTGTGAAACTTTAAGATAATCTATTGAAGCACTTTTAATCAGTAAGTAAACATTCAAGCCTGTATAGGAAATCAAGATTAATATTTAAGGATTACAACTACTTGTAATCTTTTTAATTTATCAAAAAATAAATTTCCCAAAAAACTTGCATTATTATTAACATTATGTTATACTCTTTAGACCTAGCAAATTTAATGTCTATATTTAGATATTAACATTGTATTATGAACGGAACTTTCGTTTTACAATTTGCTAGCTAAAATTAATTATAAAATAAAACAGTTTTAAAATTGTATTGAACTAATAAAGTAATGGAATAATAAAAAGTGTAGGATACCTGTATTTAAGATTGATAAGTTGGTTGTTGATATTTATAACAACAATTAATCGAAACTATAAAGTTAATAAAATAATAATTAATAATAGAGGAGATAGAAGACTATCTCTTTTTATCTGAAATGATATAAAGATATTTAGAAAGAAGGATGTTTATGACAT
>DUUN01000758.1 GCA_012841535.1 Gallicola sp.
CTCAACTCATCTATTACTTTTTCAATTGGTGTTGTTCCTTTTCCTATTAGGTAATAACCAGGCAAGAAGATTTCTTCTGGTTCAGTGATTTTATTGTCTTCAGCAGCAGATACACCTGCATCTTCAAACTTAATAGCTTCAACTCTTTTATTTTCCTTATTGAAGACAAAAGTCCATTTATCTTTTCTTGGTTTAAGATCATATTGACCACTTGTTAAAATAATTGTTTTTACTTCACTTGCAGTAAGATTGGTTAATCCTCTTTCTGCAGCATAAGCATTTACCAATGTTGTCATGTTTGCAGCATCTTGTTCATCATTTGAGAACCTAGCCTTTTCAATATACCCAGAGATAGTAGGAATTAAAACAGCAGCTAGAATTCCAATAATCGCAATGACAACAATTAATTCAACAAGGGTAAATCCTTTATTATTTGTTTTCTTCATAATTTCCCCCCTATTCTAATCCTGTTTTAGATGTGTCAATTTTTCCAGATAAGTCCATGTATACCTTATATCCATTGTCTGGTGAAGTATATATAATTAAATTTTCATCCTCTTTAACGTCCCACACAGCTTCTTCTAAAGGCTTATTTGTGATGCTAAAGTAATACCCTCTAACTTGAACTGCATTAATTGCATCAATATCTTCACCTTCAATTGAATCGTGAAATAAGGTACCAGCAGGAATTGTTTCCGCTTCTTTTTCAGTTAGATAGGCTGAATAGACTTGATAAATTGCAGTCGCCTCTTGTTCAGCAGCAGATTTTCTTGCGTTCTCAATATACCCTGTAATCGATGGAATCAGTACTGCCGCAAGTATCCCGATAATTGCAATAACAACGATCAACTCAACGAGAGTAAATCCTTTGTTCTTTTTTAATACTTTCATTTTACATCTTCTCCTTTCAGATCTTTTTTTAACTTTTTATTCATTTCAACGCTTTTACAATCGAATAATTATCACTCCTTGCCGTTACGAATCATCACTTCCAATTCGCTATATAAAAAGCGGAAAATCATATATTTTTATACTTGGGTTTGTATAAAAATCATATTATTAATATTAAAACCTACGTGTATTTGGTTGCATTTTATACTAAATAAAAGATAATTCGCAATAACATTTACAAAATAGGGTTTCAGAATAGGAATAAATATTTCTTCATCTTAATTAAAATGCTCCATTATTTTGTAATTTGTGATACAATTAATAGAACATAAATAGTAGTTTGAACTAAGGATGAAATGTAATTATGTTGATAATTAACTAATTAAGTTGGGAGAAAAACTGTGGATAAATTTAAAGAATATATTAATAGAGTTAATGATTCAATTCATATTGAAAGAGCTTTAACAACCCAATCTTATAAAAATAAATATCAAAGAGAAAACAGTAAACCATTACCTAGAAAGACTAATTATGAATTGGCCACATATGGTGATGCTATATTAAAATCAATCCTTTGTGAAATATATTTTGATAAGGTAGATAAGCTAACAGAATATATAAAAAAATATTTAACTGATAAAGTCCTCGTTGAAGTGATAGCAAAACATTATTCGATATTAGATTATTTATATTTAGATGATGACGATATAAATATCAAAAAAGATTATGTTTGGGATGAGAACGACAATCATAAGTATATCGCAAGCGCAATTGAAGCTATGATAGCAGCAATATACTTAGAGTCAAAGGATTACAATATTATTAAAATAATTATAAAGATATGGATAGAACTAATTGATAATACGACAAATAACACGTTAGAAATATAATTCGAACTATATATTTCAACTTATCGAGTTAGCTTATTTGTAAACTAACACATATAAGAATAAACGAATCCAAATACAATGAGTTCATAATAAGGAGAAGGTTTAATTATCTTCTTTTTTTTGTAAGCCGCAAGAGTTTTTCTTTATAAAAAAAACACCCATTAACTGGGTGGGTTTTCTACTGGTTGTATGAGATTTGGTATGTTGTTCATCATGTTTATTTTATGATCAGTCATCGAATGAGTATAAACGTTCAGTGTAATTCCCGCA
>DUUN01000170.1 GCA_012841535.1 Gallicola sp.
AAAGCCGTAAGATTTCATAATTTTAGTTATTTCACGGGGGAAGTTATAGAATATAAAAAAAGAAAAGCAATAGGTGGCATTGCTGTTTCATATAAATATTCACAACCTATAATTCGGGATGCTAACGAAGTAGATAATAAACTTGAGTTGTTTGATGTTAACCAAGATAAACTTATTCTCGAAGCAGTTTTCTAAATAATATTTTTATATATAAATTTAGCCACCACTATTACATGTTAAAATTGCAGTTATACCTGCAATTTTTTATTAACAAATTGATTTTTTTATGATAGAATAATTTGGTGATCTAATGAGTAAATATATTGTGCTAATCGGTGATGTAATCAAATCTAGGACTATAGAAATAAAAGAAAGAAATGAATTTCAACAAAGTCTGGAAAAAGATTTAAACAGATTCAATAAAAAATATAAGGATAAAATAGTCTCAGACTTTACAGTGACTCTGGGAGATGAATTCCAAGGTTTTTTATATGATGCAAAGGTAGCCTTTGAGGTAATAACATACTTGCAGGTAAAATATTCATATCAACTTAGATACGGAATCGGAATCGGAGAATTGTATACTGGCATTAAGGATAAATCTATAGGAATGGATGGTCCTTCTTGGTGGAACTCAAGAAAAGCATTAGAGGCAATCAAGCAAAACAAAGATGAGATAACAAATATATGCGTATCAGGAATTACAAATGTTTTATTAGAAGAATTGATAAATAATGCCTTTATATTTGTGCACGCAATTACAAAAAAGTGGAATACAAACCAAAAAAAAATTTTAGAAAAAATAATTAGAACTTATGGTTTGAATAACGAATTTAAACAAGTTGAATTTGCAAAAAAATTTAAGATTGATCCTTCCAAAGTAAGCAGAACCCTAAAATCTACAATGTTCTTACACTACGTTGATATGATAAAAAGCATTGCCAAAATAATAAATAAAGAGGTAGGATTTTATGGTTAATTATGTTTTAATATTCTTTCTGATAGCTCATTTTCTTGGCGATTATTATCTACAATGTGAAAAAATGGCGATTGCTAAATATAATAGCATAGGTAAGTTGTTTTTACAGAATAGACTTTTGGAGCTTATATGAGAAAAATTTATCTGATACTAATCCTTTTGCTTTTATTACTTCTTTCTTCATGTAAAAACAAAGAAGATTATTTTACCGATATACAATTAGATTCTTTTGGTCTTTCTTCTTTAGATAAATTAACCGGCGAAGATATGAACTTAGAATCAACTTCAACAAAACTCGGAAAACTAACATTCACTTGTACAAAAGAAGCCTTTCTTGATAATGCGAGAAAGATTTATTAACTACTTAAATGCGAATTTTTCTCTAACCTTCTGTGCTCCTTTACAGATAGAAACCACTTTATTTGGAAAGCATTATGAGATTTACTTTTCAAATGCTTTTGAGGACCATAAAATAGAAGAAGATGGTTACACAGCCTATTATTTCTTTTATTCTCTAACAAACGAAACCAATGAAACTTCAACCTTTTTACTAAATAAAAGATATATCATTATCTATTATTTTGAAGATAGTGGTGAAAATAGAACTTATAATTGCCTTGTTAATCTTAATGATGATTTAACGACAGCAACTATTATAAACTAGGTAACTACTGTTGATTGCATATTATGAGAGGTAAAGTAAATGTTTGATGAAAATATTATTAAATTTCTAATCAAAGCGAAAAAAAATACTTATGCAGGAAAAGGCCCCGAAACCACTCCGGCAAGACCGAATTCACATGATTTAATTTATGAAGAAGGAGATTATATGTATTATGATACATATTTTGGTGGAACTAGGTTTGTGGGTGAAGAAGCATTGTGGATAAAGGACAAGCCAATTTGGAGTATGAATTATGCGGGTAGGGTTCTAGGTGAAAATTTTAAAGGGGATTTTTTAAAGGAAGCATTATTAAAAGTACCTTTTGATAAACCTTTCCGAGGTCCGAATATTTACATGCGCGGAGATTATACATATAAGTGTGAAATAGACGGAGAGTTTGAATGGTTTCAAGGGTATGAATATATCTTATATAATGATAGAAAAATATACGAATGCCATTTTCATGGTGGCATTATCGTTTAAAGCAAAAATTTCTATTTAGGATTGATGCAACAATATTATTTGGAGGTTTTTATGCTTAAGATGTTTAAAGATCCAGGATCAAAAATTAAAACTTTTGCTGTGATTATTTTTTGGGTTGGTGTTGTTATATCAGTCATTTCTACTATGGTAATGTTTGCTAATGCTGGGGATTTGTATGTTGGTGAAATGTTTGTTTTTTTTGGTTTTGTTAATTTAGTATTAGGACCTATTGCTTCTTATATAATAGGTCTTTTAATCTATGGCTTTGGTGAATTGGTTGATAAAGCTAGTTCAATTGAAAGAAAAGTTACGGAAAGAAAACAAGGTACTGATTTGTGACCACTAAGTGTTTTATATTTTTGCATAAATAAAAGGATATTTTTAATGTTATGATACTCTTAAAGTAGACAGTGAATTAAAATAAAGTAATTCATTATCTATTTTAGGAGTATTTTTAATATGGGACGAAAAAGCAAATTTAGTAAAGAACTTAAAATTAAGGCTTGCTT
>DUUN01000583.1 GCA_012841535.1 Gallicola sp.
CAGGAATAATAGCATCAGAAGGAATTGCTATTGGTAGAGCATATTTATTTGTAAAAGAAAAATTAGAAGTTGATACTAGAATATTAGAAGATGCAGAAATAGAAGAAGAAGTTCTTAAAATTCAAAAAGCTATAGAAGATTATAGTAAAGATTTGGAAAACATGGAAGTTTCTACAGATACCCAACAAGAAGTAATAAATGCACACTTAGGAATGTTAGATGACCCTTTTTTAGTAGATACTGTTAAAACTAAAATAGAAAACAATATTAATGCAGAAAAAGCACTACATGATTCAATAAATGAAATGGTAGCAATGATGCAATCATTAGACGACGAATATCTTAGGGAAAGAGCTACAGACTATAAAGATATTGGTGAAAGGTTACTTTACAAACTACAAGGAAGGGAACCTAAAAAATTATCACCATTACCAAAAGATACAGTAGTGGTTTCTGACGAATTAACGCCTACAGATACTTCAGTAATGGATAAGGACAATGTATTGGGTTTTGCTATGGACAATGGTGGTAAAACCGCTCATACTTCAATTATAGCCCAAACTTTAGGAATTCCTGCCTTAGTAGGAATGAAGGATGTTTCAACATCAGTAAAGGATAATGACCTATTAATTATAGACACCTATGAAGGTAAATTATATATTAACCCTGATGAGGATACATTAAATGTTTACAGAGAAAAAATGCAACAAATATTAGCTGAAAAAGAAAGACTAGAAGCAGTTAAATTTGAAAAAGCCATTACAAAGGATGACCATCAAGTTGAAATAGCTTGTAATATTGGAAATATTGAAGATTTAAAACTTGGTTTAGCTAATGGGGCAGAAGGTGTTGGACTTTTTAGAACTGAATTTTTATATATGGAAAATAATCATTTCCCAACAGAAGAAGAACAGTTTTCAGTATATAAAAAAGCTGTAGAACTATTGGAAGGAAAATCTCTTATTATTAGAACCTTAGATATTGGTGGCGATAAATCATTATCATATTTCAAATTCCCAGAAGAAGAAAATCCATTTTTAGGCTGGAGAGCATTAAGAATTTGCTTTGATATGTTAGATGTATTTAAGACACAGCTAAAGGCGATTTTAAGAGCGTCTGCGTTTGGAAAAGTAAGAATTTTACTTCCTATGGTAATTTCAGTAGAAGAAATTAGAAAAGTAAGAGAAATACTTGAAGAAGTAAAAAATGACTTAAAAGCAAAAGAAATTGAGTTTGACAATGATATAGAAATAGGAATAATGGTTGAAACTCCAGCTTCTGTTATAGTTGCAGATGATTTAATTAAGTATGTAGACTACTTTAGTATAGGAACAAATGATTTAACTCAATATGTACTAGCAGTAGATAGGGGAAATGAAAAAATTTCAAAACTCTATAACACATATAATCCAGCTGTATTAAGGTCAATTAAAAAAGTTATTGATGCTGCTCACAATGCTGGTAAATGGGCAGGAATGTGTGGAGGATTTGCTGGTGATACAAAAGCTACTAAGCTATTATTAGGTATGGGACTAGATGAATTTAGTGCTCCAGCAGCAAATATTCCTAAAATAAAAGATACAATAATTAATACAACTATGGAAGAAGCTTCTAAATTTGCAGAAGAGATTTTAAAACTAGAAACAACTACAGAAATTGAAAATATAATAAATAATCAATAGTTGATAATAAAAACAGCTACATATTAAAAATATGTAGCTGTTTTTTTATGAAAAACCCGAGTAGATAATGGATAATTCTACTCGGGAAAGGATAGTTTAAAAAACTAATTTTAATATACTGAAATTAAATATTATACTTCATCTATTAATGCGTTGAATTCATCAATTACTCTATCGAAATCAGGTCCCATTTTGTGAAGTCTTGTCCAATAGTTGTCATAGTCATACCATTGGGCATTAAGTTCTTCAGCAGATTTTCCTTGTTGCTCTACCCAAGTATAATATTTTAAGTTATGAATTCTCTTCTTGTCAGTGTATCTTAATTCAATCATATTATCTGTTTTAAGTCCTAAAACATGAACATGATGATCTAATTTTACTTGTTCAAGGTCTAATTTTCCTCTTTCAGCTTCGTATTCTTCCAATCTTGATTGGTACATTACTGCAGAGTCGGTACCAACTGTAACGAAATAATCATTTTCAGTTACTTCAAAGTATTTAGCAACTTTTATAGCTGAAATAATATTAGCAGCACCGGAAATTCCTATATATTGGAATTTACTTATAGTTTCTTCGTCAACGCCTAAACTTCTAAAGTATTCATGTCCAGCAGGATCATTTAATATTCTAAAGAAAGAAACAGCATCTTCATCATCAATTGCAGTAACTACGTCGGTGTTTTTAACATTATGTACCCATGGTACGTGTTTGTCACCAATTCCCTCTATTCTATGGTCGCCAAATCCATTGTCTAACAATGTAGGACATTGTAAAGCTTCGGAAGCGGTTATTTTAATATTAGGGTAGAGGTCTTTTAATTTATCTCCAGCACCTAAACTTCCACCAGAACCCGAGTTTAAGTTAACGCCAAATAGGTTAGCTTTTTCATCCTTAGCCTTATAGGATAGGAATAGGTCGTTCATTGCTTCACCGGTAATTTCATAATGCCATAAGTGGTTACCTAGTTCTCCAAATTGATTGAATATAACAACACCGTCTCCTCTTTCAGCACGTAACTCCCATGTTTTATCATATATTTCTTTAACGTTTGATTCTGAACCAGTAGTAGCAAAAATTTCCCCGCCGTAAGTGTCAATTAAATCTTGTAGCCAGTCAAATCTTTCTCTACTCATGTTTTCTGGTAAAATTGCAATAGATTTACATCCTAGTAATGCTGCGTTATAAGCTCCACCTCTACAGTAGTTTCCAGTTGAAGGCCATACTGCTTCCTGTGTTTTAGGGTCAAATTGCCCTGTAACTAGTCTTGGAACTAAACATGCATAACTTGCTCCTACTTTATGGCAGCCAGTTGGGAAATATTTACCGGACATAAATAGGATTTTAGCTTTAATACCTGAAACTTCAGAAGGAATTTCTATAAAGTTTGGAAGCTCTTGGTAAAGTCCACCTTTATCCTTTGGCTCATTTTTCCAAGAAATTCTATATAGATTTAGTGGGTTAATATCCCATAAACCAACATCTTTAAGTTTTTCTTTAACCTCAGCAGGTATTTTTGAAGGGTCTTTCATTTGTGCTAAAGTAGGTATTTTTATGCCTCTATCCTTAGCATATTTTGCTACTTCTCTTCTTTTTTCTTCATTAATGGTTAAATCAATTAAATCAAACATTTCTTTCCCTCTCCTTAAATAATATTAATATTTATTTATTTTTCCATACCAAACTATATCTTGGTAGGCTTTAACATCTGTATCTCCTTCAGTACTAATACATAATACTACGGAGTTTTCATCTAATCCTATTTGTTCCTTAATATCTTTTAAATCATCGTTTATCATTAATTCGTTGGTCAATCCATAGGATACACCTGCAGATTCACCTGAAACAAAACCTTTATCATTACCAACAGGAGTAGCGGATAATCTCATACCATTAGCTGAAATCCAGTCAGGACATCTGATATAGCCATCAGCAAATTCAGCTATAACATCCCAGGCTATAATTCCAGGTTCTCCACAAGCAAGACCTGCCATTATTGTAGGCATACTACCAGTTACGAAATGTCTTTCACCATCACTTGCTTTTGCAGATTTAAAAAATGCAGCTGCTTCATTAGGCTCAACAATAATTGTTTTAGGCATATTTTCCTTTAATAGATTTGTAATTAAACCACAAGCGCCACCGGCCATTGCTCCAACACCTGCTTGTAAGAATACATGAGTTGGTTTTGGAAGGTTGTCCCTTTCTATTTGTTGGTAGGCTTCTAAAACTAAAGCAGCATAACCTTGCATAATCCATTTAGGAATATCAACATATCCGTCCCAGGAAGTGTCTTGTACAATTACCCAACCGTTTTTGTCAGCTTCATCCATTACATATCTTATAGTATCGTCATAGTTTAAATCTGTAACAGTTACCTCAGCTCCTAGAGCCTCTATATTTTTTACCCTGTCTGAACCAGAACCTTTAGGCATGAAAATTTTAACATCTTGTTGTAACATTTGTCCTACCCATGCTACTCCTCTACCGTGGTTACCATCAGTACAACTTGCAAAAGTTACCTTTCCTAGTTTTTCTCTAATTTCATCTGATACCATTCTTTCATAAGGTAGATCTTCAATAGGTATATTAAGTTTCTCTGCTATATAATTGCCCATAGCCCAACTAGCACCAAGTCCTTTAAAGGAGTTAATACCAAATCTGGAAGATTCATCCTTTACATATATATTGGACAATCCTAGCTCTTTTGAGCGGTCGTTTAAAACCACTAAATCGGTTTCCTCAAAAGATGGAAAGCTTTTGTGGAAATTTAGAGCCCTTTGAATTTCTTCTACAGTAAAAAATTCAATAGAACCCTTCATGTTAAAATCTTTGTCTTTACTTTGCGGAATATAAGAAAATTCTTGCATTAAACCATCCTCTCTAATAATTATTATAAACAAAAAACAATTTAGATAAAACATTTTCCTATATAGTTTAATCTAATTAAATCAATTTTAACTTCTATAACAATTTGTGTCAATTAATTTCTGCTAATTAAACTAAAAATCCTAAATAATATGTTTATATTAAGAGGAATATGTTAAAATAAAGGTAATTATTAAAATGATAAATTTTAGGAGAAAAAATGGAAAATTTAGATTATATTAAAAATTTAGACTTTTTTAAAGATTTTAATTCTGGTTTTAAAATTTCAAAATCTACAGAAGATATTTATGTTGTGTCTATAGATGATGAGAAAAAATATACAATAAGGGTTTTTTCAAAGGATTCCTATAATAGCATAGTAGATAAAAAGAAAAAAATAGATATTCTAATAGAAGAGGGAAGAAAATTATATCCTATACTTGAAGTAGGTAAAATTGATGAACTAGGCTTAACCTATAGAATAACGGATTATATTAATGGTATAAAAAGATATGAAACTAATAAGGATAACTATAAGCTTGGCTATTATATTGGAGAAACAATACGGGATTACCATGAATTGTCGAAACCGATAAAAAATGATAATTGGGTAAAAAATTATAGTCATAAAATTAGAAATGTATTTCATGAGTATTATCTATGTGATTACATTGGAAAAAAAGATTATATACTACTTGATTATGTAAAACAATTTAGTTATTTAATTAAGGATAGGGAAGCAATAGAAATTTTTTCTTTTAATAATCTACGAGATATTCCTATAGATGAAAGTGGAAAAGTGTATTTATTTGGAGTACAGGGAATTGTAGAGGCGGATCCGTTTTTTGAATTTAAGGATATAAATATTAATTATTATAAAGATGAAGCTTATTCTGCAGGGATTATTGATGGATATTTTTTAGGAAGACCAAATAGACTTTTCTTTAAAACCATAGCCCTATATACAATTATAGAAACCTTTGGAACGGAATTTAAAAAATTTGATAAGGTAAATTGTGAGGTAGCAAAATTAAAAATTCAAGAACTTTCAGAATACTATGATGACTTTAATACGGTATATCCAAATTGGTATTTGGAAATTAAAGAAAAACTAAATGGAGGAGATTAATGAAGGCAGAGGGAATTGTAAGAATAATTTTAGAAAATGAAGATGAAAAAAAATTTTTCGGAAAAGGTCCTTATACTTTATTGTTAAAGGTAAAGGAACTGGGTTCTTTAAACAAAGCTGCAAAAGAAATGGGTATGTCCTACAGTAAGGCATTTAATGTAATAAAAAGCTGTGAAAAAGCATTGGATAAAAAACTTCTTTATAGAGAAATAGGTGGAGTAAAAGGTGGCGGTTCCAAGTTAACAGAAGACGGTGAGGAAATTATTGAAAAATACGAATACATTGTTAAAGAGATGAATGAAAAGATGAATAGTCTTTTAGATGAATTAGAATTTTAGTTAGAGAGAGTTTATATGTTTAGATTAGATGCACTTAAAGAATTTATAGAAAAATATGTAAAAATAATAACTGAAATGGTAGAAGTAGATGTTGAAATAGTTGACTATAAATTAAGAAGAATTACCGGTAGTGGTATATTCACAAAGGGAATATTAGATAATAAACAAGTTTCAAATAGAAGAATATTCATAGAGACATTAAAAACCGGAAAACCTCAAATATCAATTGCAAATGTTGATATTGACAAGGCTGAAAATATAGAAATAACTACTCCTATAATACTAGGGACAAATGTTATAGGTGTCATAGGCATGATTAGTAGTAGTAAAAAATCTAAAGTAGAAATTGGAAAGCATGTAGAAAAATACAAAGAACTACTTGAGCAAATTGCAGAATTTATTACTTTAAAAGCCTTAGAATATGAGGAAGATAAAGATAAACAGGCAATGGTGTCCATGTTGGAGATTATTATTAGAAATATGGACGAAGGTGCAGTTATAATTAACAATGAAGGAAAGATTAATACCATTAATAGATCAGCAAAAAAACAATTGAAAATCAATAGGATAATTGCCAATGAAAGAATTCTTATTCAGCCTACAGGAGACATGGTTAATAATAATAAGGAATATGTAATTAGAATAGGTGAAAATATAAACACGGTAATAGGAAATATATTTAAGGTTCCAGAAAATCCTATATATGATAAGGTACTTTTATTTAGGGACATGAAGCAAGTACAATCTAATTTATATGCCATGACCTCAACTATAAGTGCTAAAAAAATTGAAAATATAATAGGAAAAAGTAAAAAAACCTTAAATTTAAAGAAAAGTTTAGTTAAAATAGCAAAATCCGATTCTACGGTTTTAGTAAATGGAGAAAGTGGAACGGGAAAAGAAATGGTTGCAGCAGCAATATGGCAAAGTTCAGATAGGGCCAATAAAAGATTTGTAACTATTAACTGTGCTGCCATACCGGAAGATGCCTTAGAAAGGGAATTATTTGGATATGTAAAGGGAGTATTCTCTGGGGATAATTCAAATGGTAAAATAGGAAAATTTGAACTTGCTAATAATGGGGTAATTTTTTTAGATGAAATAGACGCAGTACCTCTATACTTACAATCTAAACTATTAAGGGTAATACAGGATAAAAAAGTTACGAGAATAGGCTCTAATCAAGTAATTCCTTTAAATATAAGGATTATAGCAGCAACTAATAAAGACCTAAGAAAATTAATAGCGGAAAATAAATTTAGGGAAGATCTTTACTATAGATTAAATGTTATACCATTATATATTTCACCTTTAAGAGAGAGAAAAGAGGATATTGAAGAATTAATATATTATTTCCTAGATTACTATAGAAAACAGTTTAGTAAAAACTTTTATAAAATAGAAGATGATGCATTGGATATTTTAAAAAACTATAGTTGGCCTGGCAATGTTAGGGAATTGGAAAATTCAGTTGAATATATGGTTAATATGATGGAAGATGGAATAATAAGCGTTAACTCAATTCCTAAGAATATTATAGGTATAAATGAAAAGCGAAAAATTGAAGAGATGAAAATATCAACCTTAGCTAGCTTGGAAAAGAAGGAAATAGAAAAAGCTATTGAAATATATGGTGATACTACAGAAGGAAAGAAAAAAGCAGCAAAAGCCTTAGGAATAGGTATTGCAACATTATATAGAAAATTATAGATTTTTAAATTAAGGTCGTTTGTATACGGCCTTTTTTTATTTAAATCAAAATAATTATAATTTATTATAGTAATAAAGAGCAATAATACTAGCCTTATTAGCTTACTGTAGCAATTATAGGAAAACCTAATAAAAATTAGGATTTTTATCAATATGATAAAAAGGGAAATTGTAAGAGCTGTAAAAATAAAAAACTTACAGACTGGTATATTTCAACGTTTTATATTATCATTTTGATAAACAAATTGACAAAAAAATGCTAGTATGGTGTAATATTGGTATAGGAAATCGATATCCGTAGCTTAAAATTTGAAATGCTATTGCTTATTTCCTTAATATGGCGTAAGATAGTTATTGGAAATTGTGCTAAGTAATTGGTACAAATAATTGATGAAAGTATATTAATATAGTTGAATTATAAGAAAGGATGGGAAAATGCAAAGTACTTATCAAATTGCAAGCTTAGAAAACAAGGATAACAAGGCATCATTAACTTTCTTGAGTGAAAGAGTTGCTAAACAAACAGCAAAATTTCATTCGAGTTTTGAACAATATGAACCAACACCATTACATCGTTTAAAAAATTTAGCGAAATATTTAGGAGTTAAAGATATATTTTTAAAGGATGAATCATTTAGATTTGGTTTAAACGCTTTTAAAGTACTAGGCGGAAGTTACGCTGTAGTAAAATATATAGCAAATAAATTAGGAATGTCAGTTGACGAACTTCCATATGAAGTGCTTATATCTGACGAAATAAGAGAAAAAATTGGAGAATTAACATTTGTAACAGCTACTGATGGTAACCATGGAAGAGGGGTTGCTTGGACTGCTAATCAATTAAAACAAAAAGCTGTTGTGTATATGCCTAAGGGAAGTACACAGGAAAGAGCGGAAAATATAAGAGCAGAAAATGCTGTATGTGAAATTCTTGAAGGAAACTATGATGATTGTGTAAGACATGCTAATCAAATGGCTGAAGAAAAAGGCTGGATAATGGTTCAAGATACAGCGTGGGAAGGCTATGAAGATATTCCTACTTGGATAATGCAAGGTTATTTAACAATGGCTTATGAAGCATACTTACAATTAACTTTAGCAGCTTCAAAACCAACACATGTGTTCTTACAAGCTGGAGTAGGCTCAATGGCATCAGCAGTAACTGGTTTCTTTGCATCTGTATACGGAGACGATAGACCAATAGTAACAATAGTAGAACCAAATCAAGCTGACTGTATTTTCAGATCTGCAAAAGAAGGTGGAATTACTTTTGTAACAGGAAGTATGCCTACAATAATGGCTGGTCTTGCTTGTGGTGAACCATGTACTATAGGATGGGATGTTATAAGATCATATGCTACTCATTTCTTATCAGTACCTGACTCAGCAGCAGCTCATGGTATGAGAATTTTAGGTAACCCACTAAAAGGTGATCCAAAAGTTATATCTGGAGAATCAGGAGCAGTTACAATGGGAGTAGTTTCTCAATTAATGTATAGAGATGATTTACAAGAAATCAAAGAAACAATTGGTTTAAATGAAGATTCAGTAGTTTTATGTATAAGTACTGAAGGAAACACAGATGCATTAAGATATAGACAATTAGTTTGGAATGGTTTATATCCAAATGATGAAAATTTAAAAAAATAAATAAAACATAGATTTTATATTATAGAGAACAAATAACAAATATGTGGATTAATTTAAAATTAATTATAAATAAAAACAAAACAAGGAGAGGGTTTAATGAACACTAATTTTAATGAATTGATGGAAAAACTTAAAGGGTTAGATTATTCTAACTTATACCAAGATGACTTCTTTTTAACTTGGGACAAAACTCAAGATGAACTAGAAGCAATTTTTGCAGTAGCAGACGCTTTAAGATATTTAAGAGAAAACAATATTAGTACAAAAATATTTGATTCAGGTTTAGGAATTTCTTTATTTAGAGATAACTCAACTAGAACAAGATTCTCTTTCTCATCAGCTTGTAACTTATTAGGTTTAGAAATACAAGATTTAGATGAAGGTAAATCTCAAATAGCTCATGGTGAAACAGTTAAAGAAACTTCTAACATGATTTCATTTATGGCTGACGTTATTGGAATAAGAGATGACATGTATATTGGTAAAGGACATACTTACCAAGTAAATGTTGCAAACTATGTTGAAGAAGGATACAAAGATGGCGTACTAGAACAAAGACCAACAATTGTAAACCTACAATGTGATATTGACCATCCAACACAATCAATGTCAGATATGTTACACATTATTCATGAATTTGGTGGAATTGAAAACTTAAAAGGTAAAAAAATTGCTATGACTTGGGCTTACTCTCCTTCATACGGTAAACCATTATCAGTACCACAAGGTATTGCTGGACTTATGACAAGATTCGGCATGGAAGTAGTTTTAGCACATCCAGAAGGATATGAAATAATGCCAGAAGTTGAAGAAGTAGCAAAAGCAAATGCTGAAAAATACGGTGGAAAATTCACTAAGACAAACTCAATGGAAGAAGCTTTCAAAGATGCTGATATAGTATATCCAAAGAGCTGGGCACCTTTCGCAGCAATGGAAAAAAGAACTATATTATATGGTGAAGGAGACCAAAAAGGTATTGATGAATTAGAGCAAGAGTTATTAAAACAAAATGCTGACCATACTGATTGGGCTTGTACAGAAGAAATGATGAAATTAACTAAAGATGGTAAAGCTTTATACATGCACTGCTTACCAGCTGACATTACAGGATTAAGCTGTGAGTTAGGTGAAGTTGATGAATCAGTATTTGATAGATATAGAATACCTCTATATAAAGAAGCAAGCTATAAACCATATATAATAGCAGCTATGATGTTCATGCAAAAAGTTAAGAATCCAGAAGAAATGTTACAAAAATTATTGGATCAAAACAAAGCAAGATTAGCTAGATAGTAAACTAAAATAGTATATAAGTTAAATTTAAATAATTTTCAAAATATCAAGGAGGTATTTAATAAATGGCAGTAGATTTTAAAAAGATTCAAGCAGCAGCTGAAGGTTATGCAGAAGATATGAACAAATTCCTTAGAGATTTAGTATACTTATATGGCGAAAGCTGTGAAGAAGGACCTAGAGCTAAGAGAATAAAAGAAGAAATGGAAAAACTAGGCTTTACTAAGGCTTGGATTGACGGACAAGGTAATGTATTAGGAGAAATGGGAACAGGAAAAAGCCTTATAGCTTTTGACGCTCATATAGATACAGTTGGAATTGGTAACAAAGATAACTGGAAATTCGATCCAGTTGAAGGATACGAAAATGATACTGAGATTGGTGGTAGAGGAACTTCTGACCAATTAGGTGGAATAGTATCAGCTGTTTATGGCGCTAAAATAATGAAAGATTTAGACATGCTTTCAGATGAATATACAGCATTAGTTACTGGAACAGTTCAAGAAGAAGACTGTGACGGAAACTGCTGGTTATATATGATAGAACAAGAAAATATCAAACCTGAGTTTGTAGTATCTACAGAACCAACAGATGGTGGTATCTATAGAGGACAAAGAGGTAGAATGGAAATAAGAGTAGACGTTGAAGGAGTTTCAAGTCACGGTTCAGCTCCAGAAAGAGGAGACAATGCTATTTACAAAATGGCTGACATTCTTAAAGAAATCGAACAACTTAACGAAAACCCAGCTGATGACAGTGTAGAAATAAAAGGTTTAGTTAAAATGTTAGATGAAAAATACAACCCAGAATGGAAAGAAGCTAACTTCTTAGGAAGAGGAACTGTAACTACTTCTCAAATATTCTATACTTCACCATCAAGATGTGCTGTTGCAGATTCATGTTCAATCTCATTAGATAGAAGAATGACTGCTGGTGAAACTTGGGAATCATGTATTAAAGAAATAGAAGATCTTCCATCAGCTAAAAAACATGGTGCTAAGGTTACTATGTACAAATACAGTAGACCTTCATGGACAGGCTTATCATATGAGCAAGAATGTTATTTCCCAACTTGGGTAATTCCTGAAGATCACAAAGTAACAAAAGCATTAGAAGAAGCTCACAAAGGTCTTTATGGAGATAAGAGAATTGCTCCACCTAAAGCTGAAAAAGAAATAGAAAAAAGAGCAGCTAGACCATTAACAGACAAATGGACATTCTCTACAAATGGTGTTGCTACAATGGGTAGACATAATATTCCAACAATTGGTTTTGGACCAGGTGCTGAAGATCAAGCTCATGCTCCAAATGAAATTACTTGGAAACAAGATTTAGTTACTTGTGCAGCAGTTTATGCAGCATTACCAACTATATATGTAGAAAACCATAGATAATAAGAACTTATTAAAATTTAAAAAACTGAATATATCCTAACGGGGATATATTCAGTTTAGTTTTTCAGGAGGAAATATGGGAAATAGAGTAGTATTAGCACTAGGAGGAAATGCATTAGGCGACGATTTAGCTAGCCAAATGGAAGCTGTAAAACAAACGTCTAAGGCTATTGCAGATTTAATTGAAGCAGGCAATGAAGTTGTTATTGCTCATGGAAATGGGCCTCAAGTTGGAATGATAAATAACGCTTTCACAGAGTATGGAAAAATAGACCCTAAATATCCGTACATGCCACTATCTATGTGTGTTGCAATGAGTCAAGCATATATTGGATACGATTTACAGAACGCTTTAAGAGAAGAGTTACGCAATAGGGGAATTAATAAAACAGTAACATCTGTTATTACTCAAGTAGTAGTTGATGAAAAAGACCCAGCATTTCAGAATCCAACAAAACCAATTGGACCATTTATGAATGAAATTGAGGCAGAAGAAGCAACAAAAAGAGGAATGATTGTAAAAGAAGATGCAGGTAGAGGATATAGAAGAGTAGTAGCATCTCCAAAACCAGTAAGCATTGTTGAAATCGATACAATTAAAGCTATATTAGACGCAGGCCAAGTAGTAATAGCTTGTGGTGGTGGTGGAATTCCAGTAGTAGAAGAAGGAAATCACTTAAGAGGAGTAGGAGCTGTTATAGACAAGGACTTTGCAAGCTGTGTTATGGCACAACAAGTAGAGGCTGATAATTTTATAGTTCTAACTGCTGTAGAAAAAGTTGCTATTAAATTTGGTACACCAGAACAAGAGTGGTTATCTTCAATGAATATAGAAGAAGCTAATGTTCATATTGGAAATAATGAATTTGCTCCTGGATCAATGTTGCCAAAAGTTGAAGCAGCAATGGAATTTGCTGAATCAAAAGAAGGAAGAAAATCATTAATAACATCATTGGAAAAAGCACAAGAAGGTCTTGAAGGAAAGACTGGAACATGGATAACTGCGAAATAAGCAGAAATTATAGGGGGTAGAAAATGAGTGAATTTATGAGACCTATACCTTTCAAAGAACTTATGGAATGGTGTAGAAATGAGTACAAGAGTCAAAACACAATTTTTGGTATACACAAAGATAAATTTTATAGAAATGAAAAAGGAACATATATTACAACAGTTTTAGGGGATAAAATGGGTTCAGCTGTTGGTCCAGCTGCAGGTCCACAATCTCAATTAGCACAAAATATAATAGCTTCCTATTTAACTGGCGCTAGATTTATGGAAATTAAAACTGTTCAAATTATGGATGGTGAAGAAATTCAAAATGCAGTTGCTAGACCATGTATATTTGCTGAAGACGAATGCTATAACTGTGAGTGGTCAACTGAGTTAACTGTACAACAAGCATTTGAAGAATATACAAAAGCATATTTTGCAATTCAAGTTTTAGCTAAAGAATTAGATTTAGCAGACTACAAGGATTTTGCTTATAATATGTCAGTAGGTTATGACTTAGCAGGTATAAAGTCGGAAAAAGTAGATAACTACATAGAAGGGTTGAAGGATGCTTCAAATACTCCTATCTTTAAAGAATGTAAGGAATATTTGAATGACAATTTAAACAACTATATAAAATTTGGTGCAAGTGATTTAGACGCTATATCTCCAAATATTTGTCAATCCATAACATTATCAACTTTACATGGTTGTCCAGCAGATGAAATAGAAAAAATCTCTCATTATCTATTAACTGAAAAGAAATTAAACACATTTGTTAAATGTAATCCAACAATGTTAGGTTATGACTATGTTAGAAAAACATTAGATAGTATGGGATTTGACTACATTTCATTTACAGATCATCACTTTAAAAATGACTTACAATATGATGCTGCAATAGAGATGTTTAAAAGATTAACTGAAACATCTAAAAAAGAAGGCCTAGCTTTCGGATTAAAAATAACTAATACTTGTCCAGTAGATACAAAGAGAAATGAATTACCTTCTGAAGAAATGTATATGTCAGGTAGATCATTATATCCATTATCAATTAGTTTAGCAGCAAAATTATCTAATGAATTTAAAGGTCAATTACCAATAGCTTACTCTGGTGGAGCTGACGGTTTAAATATTAGAGATTTATTCAAAACTGGTATCCAACCAATAACAGTTGCTACAACTATATTAAAACCAGGTGGATACAATAGATTTAAACAATTAGCAGAAGAAACAGAAGATTTATTAACACCTGAATATAAGGGAATAGATTACCAAGCATTAAATAAATATGCTGAAGAAGTTAAATCTAATCCAGTTAATAATAAATTATATAGAGAAAAGGTAACTTCAAGAAAGACTGACAAGGAATTAGGTCTTACAGATTGTTACCAAGCTCCATGTAAAGATGGTGGATGTCCAATTAATCAACAAATACCTGAGTATTTAAAATTAGTTGCAGAAGGCAGATACGAAGACGCTATTAAAGTTATTGCTAATGATAACACTGCACCTACAATCTTAGGTCAAATTTGTAGTCACCATTGTCAAGAATACTGTACAAGAGTTGACTATGAAAAAACTCTACAAATAAGAGATATGAAATTAATAGCAGCTGATAATGCTCAAGAAAAATTAATTAGTGAAATAAAACCATCAGATATAAAATCCAATAGTAAAGTAGCTGTAATAGGTGCTGGTCCTTCAGGAGTTGCTGCAGCTTCATACCTAAGAAGAAATGGTATGGATGTTGTAGTATTTGAAAAACTAGCTAAACCTTATGGTATTGTTAGTCATGTTATTCCTAGATTTAGAATTTCTGACGAACAAATAAACAGAGACTTTAGAATAGCAGAAGCTCAAGGTGTTGAATTTAGATTTAATACTGAAGTAACTGAAAGCTATGAAGAATTAAAGAAAGAATATGATTATATTGTAGTAGCTACAGGTGCTTGGAAAAATGGTGTTGCTCCTGTTAAAGAAGGTGCTGAAAACACAATAGACGCTTTAGATTTCTTATGGAAAATGAGAATGGAAGGCGGAATGGACTTAGGTAAAAAAGTAGCAGTAGTTGGAGCAGGAGACGTTGCAATGGACTGTTCAAGATTATCTAAGAGACAATTAGGTGTAGAAGAAGTTACTTTAGTATATAGAAGAACAGAAAGCTACATGCCAGCAACTCAAGAAGAAGTGGAAGATGTTAAGGCTGACAATATTACTATATTGGAATTAACAGCTCCAGTAAGCTATGATGGAAAGATCTTAAAATGTGAAAAGATGAAATTAGGCGACTGGGATGCATCAGGAAGAAAATCCGTAGAAGGAACTGGTGAATTTATAGAATTAGAAGTTGATACAGTTATAGGTGCAACAGGAGCTAAAGTTGACACATCTGCATTTGAAGCTAATGGATTAAACCTAGACGAAAGAGGAAGAGTTAAAGTTCTTGAGTCTAGAGAATCAAGTGTTGAAAATGTATATGTAATTGGAGACTGTAAAGCAGGAGCTTCTACAATAGTTAAAGGTATGGCTGATGCTAAATTCGCAGCTTTAGATATTTTAGCTAAAGAGGGATTAGGAAACGACTTTACACAATTTGATTTCCCTGAGTACGATAAGGTAATTTATGAAAGAAGAGGAGTTCTTCAAAGACCATTAGAAGGAAAAGAAGAAGGACTACGTTGCTTAAAATGTGATCAAATTTGTGAAATCTGTACAGAAGTTTGTCCTAATAGAGCAAATGTTGCTATAGAAATAGAAGGATTTAAAACTCCACATCAAATAGTTCATATTGATGGAATGTGTAACGAATGTGGTAACTGTGCAGTATTCTGTCCAACAGCAGGTAAACCATACAAGGATAAAATTACTGTGTTCTGGACTGAAGCAGACTTTATAGACTCAACAAATGTTGGTTTCTTAAGAATTAACGAAGATACATTTAAAGTTAGACTAGAAAATGGAAATATAATTGAACATAAATTAGGTGATGGACAATTATCCTATACATTAACTAGATTCTTAGAAACATTATTAGAAAATTACGAGTACTACTGGGCTCCAACAGGAGTAGCTAAATAGATAATAAAATAAAGGATAATGAAAAAATCATTATCCTTTACTTTAAATAAAGCATTTGAAAAGGAGATAACAAATGATTATAGGAAATGGTGTTCTTATTACTAACGATGCTGATAACAATTTTTATGATTGTGGAGCGGTTTTAGTAAAGGATAATGTTATTGAAGACATTGGTACATTTGAAGACATTAAAGCTAAATACCCAAATGAAGAAATAGTAGATGTAGAAGGCAAAATAATAATGCCAGGTATGATATGTGCACATTCACATATATACAGTGCATATGGTAGAGGTATGTCACCAAGCCAACCAATTACTGATTTCTATACTGTATTAGAAAATCAATGGTGGAGACTAGATAAATTACTTACTACAGAAGATGTTAAATTAAATGCTTTAACAACTTATATTGAGTCCATTAGAAATGGTGTTACAACTTTAATAGACCATCATGCTGGTCCTAATTCAGTAGAAGGTTCCTTATTTACAATAAGAGAAGCTGCATTGGAAACAGGAATGAGAACTTCTTTATGCTATGAAGTAACAGATAGAGATGGAATCGAAATAGCTGAAAAAGGAATAAAAGAAAACGTTGACTTTATAAAAGCTTGTCAAGAAGATGATAAAGGCGACATGGTAAAAGGTCTATTTGGTATTCATGCTTCTTTCACAGTATCAGATGATACATTATATAAATCAAGAGAAGCAATGGAAGGTGTTTATGATGGATATCATGTTCACGTAGCAGAAGGAATTGAAGACCAATACGAATGTTTAGAAAAACACGGTAAAAGAGTTGTAAATAGACTTCATGATTTTGACATGTTAGGACCTAACACATTAGCTGTTCACTGTGCTCATGTAAGCCAAGCTGAAATGGATATTTTAAAACATACTAATACAAAAGTAGTTACAAATCCAGAATCAAACATGAACAATGCTATAGGTGCACCTCCAACAATTAAAATGATGGAAGAAGGCATTGTAGTAGGACTTGGTACTGACGCTTATACTAATGATATGTTTGAATCATTAAAAGTTGCTAATATTTTACAATCACACAATGTTTGTAAACCAGGAGTTGGTTTTATGCCTGCTATAGAAGCACAATTTAAAAACAACCCTATAATATTAGCTCAATATTATAATAAACCAGTTGGTAAGTTAGAAAAAGGAGCTTATGCAGATTTAATTACATTGGATTATTTCCCACATACTCCAATTAATGCTAATAACTGGTATGGACATTCATTATTTGGATTTACAGGAAGACTTGTTATAGATAACATGATTAATGGTAAATTCGTAATGAAAAACAGAGAAATACAAAATGTTGATGTAGATGCAATTCATGCTAGATCAGCTGAAAGAGCTGCTGAAGTTTGGAAATTTATGTAACAAAAAAATATAAGGTTAGAAATAATTTTGTTTCTAACCTTATATAAGATTTTTAAATAGGATTTTTAATTTTATTAATATTTTACATTATAATTACATATTTTTAGATTGTCTTTATAGTTTTATGTCAATTTATTAAAATTACAAAATGTAATTATGTAATAAATAGGGGGATAAAAGTGGATAAAGGAAAAAAACACAAAAGTGAATCGCTATTTGTAATGGATAGTAATCCTAGTTTTGGTAAATGCCTACCAATTTCATTACAACATTTCCTAGCGATGATAGTAGGTAATACATTACCTTCAATAGTATTAGCAGGAACACTAGCTGCAGAACATGGTTTTACAGCAGATCAAAAGGTAGATTTAATCCAAGCAGGTATGTTTATAGCTGCAATAGCAACTTTCTTACAATTAATACCGGTACTTACAGTAGGAGCTAAATTACCGTTAATTATAGGGGTTTCCTTCTCATATATACCAGTACTTAATGATATAGGTAGAGTTTACGGAATAGAAGCGGTAATGGGGGCACAGTTAGCTGGTGCTGTAGCTGCCTTTATAGTAGGTATGTTAATAGGAAAAATTAGGAAATATTTCCCACCAATAGTATCAGGTACAGTAGTACTTACAATTGGGCTCTCCTTGTATTCTGTCGCGCTTAATTACATGGCCGGCGGAAATAATGTTGGTAGAACACCGGGAGTACAAGATGCGCCACCATTTGGTAACTGGAGATTTTGGGTTGTAGCACTAGTGACTTTAGCTGTTGTATTAATTTGTAATATGTTTGCTAAAGGATATTTGAAATTAGCTGCAATTTTAGTAGGTATAGTAGTAGGTTATATTGTTGCCTTATGTTTCGACATGTTTTTACCTGCAATGCATAATGAAGCAGGGGAAGTAATAAAAATGATTAACTTCGACACCCTTGCAACATCAAGGTGGCTCGATTTCCCAAGGATTATGCCATATAAATTAGAGTTTCCATTGGAAGCTGTAATTACTATGGTAGTAATGTTTATAGTAAATGCAG
>DUUN01000389.1 GCA_012841535.1 Gallicola sp.
CAATTTGAATTTTAAATTTTTTCATTTCATAAATTAGATTATTTTTATATTAAATATTAATTTATAAGCTAATTGATAACAGTTATTGACTACTCAAAAATACGATGCTATACTTTCCTTGTAATTGATATTTATTATCATTGTCTAAAAGGAGATAAAGTTGCTAGAAAAATATATTATTAACCATGGTTCCCCAACCTTATGTGGTGAAAAAATTGCCAATTTAATTAATGTTAATTCCTCTTTTCTTTCAATTAAAGAAATTAATAAGTTAAATATTATGCTTAATAAATATGATATGCATATTTATTTATTAAAAAATAATAAATTATCTACATTACTATATTTATTTAATATTGTTAAATTAACAAAAAGATTAAACTTAACCAGTACAAGAAAGTATCTATCAAAATATTCCTATCCTTTAAATGATACTTTTGAAACCTTGAAACATTTACAGTATAGAATTTTAAATAATAGTGAATTTCCTCATGAAATAGGTATATTTTTAGACTATCCTCTTAGTGATGTTGAAGAATACATTATTAATAAGGGAAAAAATTCACTTTTAACTGGAACTTGGAAAGTTTATAGTAATTTAGAATATGCTAAGAAAAAATTTCTTTCCTTTCAAGAATGTACTAATTTCTGTAAATATCATTACAATATAGGATTTAATTTAGAATTTATTTTAAATAAATATAAAGGAGTAAATAATGAAAAAATTAGCAGTTGTATATTGGACTGGAACAGGTAACACAGAAAATATGGCTAATGCTATTATAGAAGGAGCTAACTCTCTTGGTACAGAAAATGATCTATATTTTAGTGATGATTTTAATCCAGATATGATTGACGACTATGAAGTAATAGCTTTTGGTTGCCCTGCAATGGGAGATGAAGAATTAGAAGATAGTTTTGAAGAACTGTTTGAATCATGTGAAGATAAATTACCTAATAAAAAAGTAGCTTTATTCGGTTCTTACGAATGGAACAATGGAGAGTGGATGGAAGAATGGACTGAAAGAACTAAGGCCTTAGGTGCTATCCTAGTTACAGATTCATTAGCAGTTTATGATGATCCCTCAGATGAAGATTTAGAAAAATGTAAAGATTTTGGAATTGCTTGTGCAAATGCATAAAAGAGCTTCTTAAGAAGCTCTTTTCTTATTTATATCTATTAGTTATTTCTGTCATTATCTCATCAAGGGTTACTCCCTGATTATAAAGTAAAACATTTAAGTGGTAGAGTAGGTCTGATGCTTCATAAATTAATTCTTCTTTTGAATTATTTTTCGCTCCTATTATTGTTTCTGCAGATTCTTCTCCAATTTTTTTACAAATTTTATCCACACCTTCTTTTAATAGATAATTTGTATAGGAGCCTTCAATTGGATTTTCGGCCCTATCTTTTATCATTTCATATTCTTTAAACAAAATTTCCCTGTCAACAATTTCTTCAAATATTTCCTTTTCATTAAAAAAGCAAGAAACCTCTCCTGTATGACAAGCCGGTCCATTAGGTATTACTTTTAATAGAATTGTATCTTTATCACAGTCTAATGCAATTTCTACAACTTTCTGTGTATTACCTGAAGTCTCCCCTTTATTCCATAATTCTTTTCTTGATCTACTATAAAACCAAGAGGATTTTGTTTCTAGGGTTTTCTCTAAAGCTTCTTTATTCATATAGGCTAACATTAATACCTGCTTAGTTTTTGCATCCTGTACTATTGCAGGAATTAAACCACTATCATTCCATTTAATATTTTCTATTATCATAATTCATAACTACTCCAATCTATTTCAATATTTTTAAACAATAAATATCTTTTTAAATCATGTATATCTATTTCATCAAAATGAAATACCGATGCTCCTAAAGCCGAATTTGCACCTGCTTCAAAAGCTTCTTTAAAATGCTCAAGTTTACCTGCGCCACCAGAAGCAATAATTGGAATAGTTAAATTATTCCTTAACTGTTTTGTAAGCTCTAAGTCATAACCCTTTTTAGCGCCATCTCCATCTATTGAATTCATACACAATTCTCCAGCACCTAATTCTTCAAGTTTTTTTGCAAATTCAATTACATCAATTCCTGTATTTTCTTTGCCGCCTTTTATATATACATCCCAAGAGTTATTTTCATTTTTTTTGCCGTCTATAGCAACTACTATTTTGTCCTTTCCAAACTTCTCCGATGCCTCTTTAATAAATTGAGGGTTTTTAACAGCTGCAGTATTAATAGATACTTTTGTTGCACCTGCATCCAGGGCTTCTTGAATATCTTCTAAAGTACTAATTCCTCCACCAACAGTAAAGGGTATATTTTTACTTTTACAAATTTCGGCAATTCTTCTAGCAATTTCTATTTGATTTTTTCTACCTTCATTAGAAGCTGATATATCGTAATAAATTATTTCATCTATTCCTTCTTCAATATAATAAGCTGCTCTATCAACTGGATCAGCAATTTCCTTTATGTCTGTAAATTGAACTCCTTTTACTAGCTTACCATCTTTACAATCTAAACATGCTACTATTTTTTTCACAACTTTACTCCTACTAAGAAAATTTTGAAATTTCATCCATGGTGATTTTTCCCTCATATAAGGCTTTTCCTGTAACTCCACCATATAGATTAATTTCCTTTAATTTATAAAAATCTTCAATATTACTTAAGCCACCAGCAGCTATTATATTATCACCAAATTGTTTTTGTAGTTTATCTAAAATTTCAATATTGGGTCCTTCTAAGGTACCATCTCTTTTTATATCCGTATAAATAATAGTCTTTAAGCCTATATCTTTTAAATCTTGACAAAAATCAAAAATATTTATATCGGTTTTTTCAACCCAACCTTTTATAGCGACTTTTTCACCATAGCAATCGACTGAAACAGCTATTTTATCCCCATATTTTTCTATAAGTGATTTAACTAGTTTAGGATTTTCAACTGCTACTGTACCAAGTATTACTCTACTAACGCCTAGTTTTATTAAATTATCTACAATTTCTTCATTTCTAATTCCGCCACCAACTTGTATTGGAATAGAAATTTCCCTTACAATTTCCTCAATAATATCATAATTTCTTTTTTCATTACTAAAGGCCCCATCTAAATCTATAATGTGCAAATATTTAGCCCCTTTTTTTTCTAAATCCTTAGCAACCTCTACAGGGTTGTCAAAATAATAGGTTACTTCTTCTTCTTTTCCTTGATGAAGTCTTACACATTTTCTATTTTTTAAATCTATTGCCGGCAAAATTAACATTATATTACTCCTTTTGTTGAAGGTATATCTGTATTACCTTCTTCTATTTTACAAGCAATTCTTAAAGCTCTTCCCATTGCTTTAAATATTGATTCTATTATATGGTGGTCATTTTCTCCATAGTGGGTATTAATATGTAAGTTAAACTTACCATTAATAGCTAAAGCGTAAAGAAATTCCTTTAACATTTCCGTCTCAAACTCCCCTACCTTATCTCTACTTAACTTAACATTATAAACTAAATATCCTCTACCGCTTAAATCCAAATCAACTGTAGTTAAAGTTTCGTCCATTGGACATGTAAAGGAGCCATAGCGATTAATACCCGCTTTATTACCTAGGGCTTTTAACAAACATTCCCCTAGGACTATTCCTATGTCTTCAATTAAATGGTGATTGTCTATATAGGTATCTCCCTTTGTATAGATTTGTAAGTTAAAGTTTCCGTGTTTAGCTAACAGATTTAACATATGGTCAAAAAAGCCTATACCGGTTTTGCCTTTTAATAAGCCATTACCATCTATGTCCAGTTCTATTTTTATATTAGTCTCTAAAGTGTTTCTTTCAACACTGGCAATTCTATTCATTTTCACTCCTACAATTAAAAGATTTTATAATTAAATTATTTACATCAGTATTAGAAATTGAAATTCTAATACAATTATCCAGCTCCGGTCTTCCTTTGTAAACCTTGGCTAAAATACTATTATTTTCCAAATTCTGTAAAATATTATTGATTTTTTTAGGACTGACCTTTACTAAAACAAAGTTCGTATTACTATTATAAACCGTTAAATATTCATGATTTTTCAATTCCTTAATTATTCTATCTCTTTCACCTTTAAAGAAATTAATTCTATCTAAAATAAACTCTCTGTTTTTTAATACTTCTGTAGCAATTTTTTGTGTTAATCCATTTACATTATAAGGTGGTTTAACTTTATTTAAACAATCTATTATATCTTCATTACCTACTCCGTAACCAATTCTAAGTCCTGCTAAACCAAATAGTTTTGATAATGTTCTAATAACTATAATTCTACTATTATCTAGATAGTTTAACTGCCCTAATGAAGAAAATTCAATATATGCTTCATCAAGTACAATAATGGAATTTGTATTATTAATAATTCTCTCTATTTCTTCCTTTGGCATTAAATAACCTGTTGGGTTATTTGGAACACATAAAAATATTATTTTAGCCTTATTTTTATTGGCTTCTTCAATGATTTTATCTGTATTAATAACATAATTTTCTTTATCCTGTACCTTAATTATTTTACCATTATTAATAGTTGTACTAATATTATACATTTCAAAACTTGGACTATGGACTACAACGTAATCTTCCGGTTCAATAAAGGTCATAATAATTAAATTAATTATTTCATCTCCACCATTTCCACAAATAATATTAGATTTTTTTATACCTAAAAATTTAGCTAATTCTTCCCGTAATTCATTTGCCATTGGATCTGGATAACGGTTAAAATCATAGTCCTTTACTATATTTAAAATTGTATTTTTAATACTATCTTCTTCTATTATATTAAAGGGACTTTCATTTGCATTTACAACATGTTTTTCTTTAATTGGTTTAGTTTCGTAATTACTAAAATCCCTTAAGCATTTCTTCAAATATTTCTCAGTCATATTAATCCTCTTGAAATCTTATAGCTACAGCATTAGCATGGGCAAATAAACCTTCTTTTTTAGCGAATTTTTGTACCTTATCCCCTACTTTTTCTAATGCTTCCTTATTATATTGTATAATACTACTTCTTTTAAAATAATCATAAACACCTAAAGGTGATGAAAATTTAGCAGTTCCACTTGTAGGTAATGTGTGGTTTGGACCGGCAAAATAGTCACCAACAGGTTCCGGAGAATATTCTCCTAGGAAAATTGCTCCTGCATTAGTTATTTTATCTAAATATGTTTCAGGGTTGTCATATAGTATTTCTAAATGTTCTGGTGCAAATTCATTCATCCATTCAATAGCTTCATCCTTGTTTCTAGCTACTATACCTAGGGAATAATTTTCTATGGACTTTAAATTAATATCCTTTCTAGGTAACTTTTCTATTTGATTATAGACTTCTTTTTCAACTTTTTCAGCTTGTTCTTTAGATGTAGTAATGAAAATTGGTGCTGCCATTTCGTCATGCTCTGCTTGTGATAATAAATCAGCTGCAATAATTTTAGGATTGGATTTTTCATCTGCTAATATGCCAATTTCACTTGGCCCGGCAATCATATCTATATCTACTTTACCAAAAACTTGTTTTTTTGCAGTAGCAACAAAAATATTTCCAGGTCCCACTATTTTATATACAGGTTCTATTGTTTCAGTACCATAGGCTAAGGCAGCAATTGCTTGAGCCCCACCTACCTTATAAATCTCATCTATTTCAGCAATATAAGCCGCAGCTAAAATATATGGGTCTACCTTCCCACTACTGTCTGGTGGTGTAACCATAGCTAAAGATTTTACTCCGGCAACTTTTGCTGGTATTGCTGTCATTAAAACCGTTGAAGGATAACCGGCTGTACCTCCAGGAACATATAGACCAACACGTTCAATAGGGGTTATTTTTTGACCTAGTTTTACTCCTGGTCCAAAATCTTTAAACCATGTAGTTTCTAATTCTTCTTCATGGTATATTCTTATATTTTCAGCTGCTTCTTTTAAAATACTTAAAAATTCTTCTCCTACTATATCAATAGCTTCCTCTATTTCTTCCTTAGAAACTTTAATATTTTCAAGTTCGACCTTATCAAATTTATAGGTATATTCCTTTAAGGCCTTATCTCCATTTAACTTTATACCATTGATAATATTACGAACGGTATTTTCTATTTCTAAATTATCTTCATCTTCTCTTTTTAATAATTCATTTAAAGTTTTTCTTTTATTCATGCCATCTTTAATTTCAATTATTCTCATATTAACTCTCCTAATTTTTTAATTCTAATTCTTCTAAAATTTCCATAATATTAGTTACTTGTTTGTTCTTAGTTTTTAAAGCAACCTTATTACATATTAATCTTGAAGAAATATCTAAAATCTTTTCATCTTCAACTAAATTATTTTCTTTAAGTGTTCCACCTGTTTCAACAATATCTACAATTACATCAGATAGTTTTACAATAGGACCTAATTCTACTGAACCATTTAATTTTATTAAATTAATGGAAACACCTTTTTTAGAGAAAAAGTTCTTAGTTATTGTAGGATATTTAGTTGCAACTAGAACCTTTTTATTATAATCAATCTTGGTATTTTTAATTTTAGCTGTTGCCATTCGACAAAGGCCAATATTTAAATTCATTAATTCATATACCTTGTATTGTTCTTCTAACAAAATATCATTTCCAACTATGCCTATATCTGCTGCTCCATTTTCCACATAAATAGGTACATCTTGAGATTTTACAAGTATAACTTCAATTTTTTTACTTTTATCTAAAAATAATAATTTTCTACTTTTTTCACTGTATTCTGGAAAAACCAATCCACATTCTTCAAACCTTTTCATTGCTTGTTTATGAACTCTTCCCTTTGCAAGTGCAATATGAATAACATCATCGTACTTATCGTCATCTAAATACTCATCAACTAAGTTAACATTAATACCAAAGCCACAACATGGTCTATATTTTCCAAAATCCTCTGCTAAATTATTACATCTACCTCCACTTACAACTGGTACATGTAAAGAGCCGGCATATACCTTGAAAATTAAATCTGTATAGTAATTTAAATTATTAGTAAAGGACAAGTCCAATTTAACTTTTATCTTTAATTTTTCATTCTTAATAATTTCATATATATTCTCTATTCTTTCTAAAGCTTTTGTCATATTACTATTTTTACAATATTTTTTAGCCTTAGAAATAATTTCATTATATTCACCAAATAATTTTGGCAAGGCATATATAAAATCCTTATCTTCCCTATTAATGTTCAAAGGTTCAACATATTCCCTAATATCATTTATGTTTTTAGTTTCAATTAAGTTTTTTATATTTTCCTTAATATTGTTTTCTATATTTAAAGACTGGAAAAAACCTTCTTGAAAGGCAATATTTCCAATATCCAATTGAATATTGTTAAATCCTATTTCCCTTAACATATCTATTGATAAATTTATTACTTCGTAATCAATTTCAGAAGAATCTTTACCAAAGAGTTCAACTCCTCCTTGTAAAAAATCTCGTCCATAGCTTTTAGGACTTTTATATTCTCTAAAAATCGTTGTTAAATAACAGAGTTTCACTATTTCTTTTTCATCTTCAAATTTAGAAGATACTATTTTAGCAATAGGTATAGTAGCATCTGGTCTTAAAACTAAAATTTTTCCATCTTTATCTATTATTTTAGTCATATTTAATTTATCTAATTTATCATAATTCCTATATACTTCATAATCCTCAAAATAAGGTGTACTTACTTGTTTATAACCTGCATTTTTTGCCTTATCTAAAATTATATTACCAATATTATTTATTTCATTAATTTTTTCACCAAAAATATATTCGGAACCTTTAATAAAATATTTATCCATATTTCACCTCATATTTACTTACTCATTAATTAATTCATTATTATTACTATAACATTAAATTAGGATTTAAAAATAAAAAAAGCCACTACAATAGTGGCTATAACAATAAAAATTCAACACTAAAATATAGCCATATACAATTATAGATGGCTGTGATGCATTAAATTATTTAATTCCATTTTAAATAATAAAGTTTTCATAATGATTTCTCCTTTAAAATAGAATATACTATTTACTTCTAATTGTCAAATTAATTTCAATATTTACATTTGTGATACCTAAGTAAATTACATATGTTATAAAATAACAATTAATCCTAGAAAAAAACACCTTAAAATTAGTAATTTTTACTAACTTCAAGGTGTACTTAAATTTAATCTAATATGCTTAAAGCTTTTTCAACAATATTTTCTACTGTAAATCCAAATTTATCAAATAATAGGTTTGCTGGTGCAGAAGCTCCAAAACCTTCCATTCCTATTTTTATTCCGTCTAGTCCTACATATTTATCCCATCCATAAGTAGATAGTGCTTCTACAGAAACTCTTTTTCTTACCTCCTTAGGTAAAACTGAGTTTTTATATCCTTCTGATTGTTTATCAAAAACGTCTGGACTAGGCATTGAAACTACTCTAACTCCATAACCTAATTTATTAATTCTTTCAGCAGCATCACAAATAAGCTTTACTTCTGAACCGGAAGCCATTAAAATAATGTCTATTCTATCACCTAAGTCCTTTAAGACATAGCCACCATTAAGAGCATCTTTTCCAGTTTCCTCAAGATTTTCTAATTTTTGTCTAGTTAAGGCAAAAACTGTTGGTCCATCTTTTTTATTTAAGGCATACTCATAGGCTGCAGCTGTTTCTTTACCATCAGCTGGTCTGAAAGTAGAAATATTTGGAGTTGATCTTAACATAACCATTTGTTCAATTGGCTGATGTGTCGGACCGTCTTCCCCAACACCTATACTATCATGAGTTAATACATATAATACTTGTTGATTCATTAAGGCTGACAATCTTATTGTAGGTTTAACATAATCACTAAATACTAAGAAGGTAGCACAATATGGTAATAAACCTCCATGTAAACTTATTCCATTTGAAATAGCACTCATAGCTAATTCCCTAACACCAAAATGAATATTTTTTCCTTCTCTATTTGTTGGACTATAATAACTACTATTTTTCATTTCAGTTTTATTTGATGGAGCTAAATCTGCTGAACCACCAATTAAATAAGGAACTTTTTCTGCCAATCTATTTAATATAGTACCTGAATATCCTCTTGATGCATCGTCCTTATCAAATTTATAAAAGTCCTCATTAAAAACATCTTCTGTTAACTCTTTATTTAGGGACATTAAAAATTCTTTTGATTCCTCTGGATAGTTGTTTTTATATTCCTCAAATAATTTATTCCATTCTTCTTCTTTTAATTCGCCTTTTTTATTACTTTCAGAAATATATTCTCTAACTTCTCTTGGAACATAAAACTCTTCTTCATATTCCCAACCTATGTTCTTTTTAAAGTCAACAATATTTTCATCACCTAAAGGTTCTCCATGAGCTGAAGCTAATCCTTCTTTAACACTGTCCCAACCTATTTGGGTTTTAATTTCTATTAGAGATGGTTTGTCTGTTTTCTTAGCTTCATTTATAGTAGCTAAAATATCATCTAAAGATTTACCATCTTCTACATAAAAAGTATCCCATCCTAGTGCTTCATATCTGTCTCTAACATTTTCTGTAAAGGAAATATCCGTACTACCTTCAATAGAAATATTATTAGAATCATAAAGTACTATTAATTTAGATAATTTATTTGCTCCTGCAAAAGATGAAGCTTCATTTGTAATTCCCTCCATCATACATCCATCTCCAGCAATAACATATGTATAATGGTCAACTATATTTAAACCAGGCTTATTATATTTTGCAGCTAAATGAGATTCTGCTAAAGCCATACCTACTCCCATAGCCAATCCCTGACCTAAAGGTCCTGTTGTAGCCTCTACTCCAATTGTATGTCCAAACTCTGGATGACCAGGAGTCTTACTATCTAACTGTCTAAAGTTTTTCAAGTCATCTATTGTTAAACCATAGTTAAATAAATGCAATAGTGAGTAAAGCATCATAGAGCCATGTCCTGCTGATAATATAAATCTATCCCTGTTAAACCAATTAGGATTTTTAGGATTATGATTCATAACATCGTTCCAAAGAGTAAAGGCCATTGGAGCAGCTCCCATAGGCATACCTGGATGGCCTGATTTTGCTTTTTGTACAGCCTCTACAGACAATACTCTAATTGTATTTACTGCTAAATTTCTAATATCCATTCTTCACCTCATAAAAAATAATTAATTTCATTCTATCTAAGTTTATCAATATATACTAATAAAATCAATAATATATTGAATTTATTAGTATAATTATTAACACTATTTATAAAACTACTTAATACTATTGCAATAAAAAAAGCAGTAAGAATTACTTACTACTTTAATTTTGACTTTTTCTTCTACTATTCTTCTATACTTTTTCTTATATCTTTAAATAATTTTTTTGTATTTTCCTTAGTCCTGTTATTAAAAATATATGTTTTTCCCTTAGACTTAATAACTATATGAGAATCTACATCATTATAACTATATAAGGTCACGTTTCCATAATTCTTTATCCTATATGAACCGGCATTATAATTTTCCATAGCATTTCCTATTATTCTATAGGCATTTTCAAAGTCTATTTCTTCTTTAAATTCAAGGGAATCTATTTCCCTTAGATTTATTGTTGAGTTAAAGGTGGAAACTTCTATTTCCAATTTATTATCTGTAATAGTATACTCTATACTTGCATATATTGTGTCATGTAAAAAAATTACAGAGCCTACTAAAACAACTACAAAAAATAAGGAAGTAAGCAAATTAATCATCTTTCCCTTAATATTTCCCCTATTTATTTCTGTTCCGATAGATATTATTGAATTTACAATTGTCCTATTATCATAGGGATTATTATAACCATAATAGTCATAAAAATCTCCGACTTTTGAAATATTATTATTGCTTACTTCATATTTCTTATTTTGCTTATAAAAGATTA
>DUUN01000186.1 GCA_012841535.1 Gallicola sp.
CCCTATTCTGTCCATAGCTATTCAAAGAAATAACATCCTTGTTTTTAACAACATATTTGAAATTGCTATAATCTTGCTCTGGCTTGGCACCCTTATTCCAATATGTTTCTTGGAAACTTCTGCCTGCAACTTCTATTTCACCAATAATATCTTCTTCAGTTTTAGTTAGAATATTTTCATTGTAAGGATAAGCAGTTCTTAACCCTTGATCAACCTCTATAAAATAGTTCTTCTCAACTGAATTGTCGGTATTATTCAATGGTAGCAAATTATTAACTTGAATATAACTGGATTTATCTACTAAAACTGTATTATTTTCAATAAATGATTCTTTCGGACTTCCAACAAAACATATTTCTAATTTCTCATTATCATCAATTTCTTCACTACTAAAATATACTGCATTACTATTAATATTTGCATCTTTTGAGTAAGCTGCAAATAAGCCTACAGGTTGATTTACTTGATTCAATTGCTTAATAGGAAATTCACCTATTCTACCAAATACCAAAACAGTATTGTTATTTAGAGCCCCCGCAGTTATGTCTCCAACAAAACCACCAATTTTTAGATCATTAATAGCTCTTATTTCATTTACCTTTAAATCTCCTAAAATTTGAGTAGAAGAATCTTTTATAGTACCATTATTACTCTCAGCAAAACCTCCAAGATTTGTAATCCATAATCCTCCAGATAAATTAATATTGCCATTGATTAAAGTTGCACATCCATCTATATTTCCTTTGTTACTTCCTGCAAATCCACCAAAATTCAACATTGGTTGGGTTCCTTGTCCACCTGCTAGTGTAACATTTTGAACATAGCATTTTGAATTGGAAATAGTACCATTAATGATATTATTAGCAAAACCCGAAAATTTATTAATCCCATTTCCATTTTCTACTGCTACATTTCCTAGAAAAACTTCACAATTTTTTATATCGGTATCTTTTGCATTTCTAGTATAACCAGCAATATGATTATTTCCTATACCTTCTATATCAATATCACCAATATTTACAGTATTATTCTCACCTTTTGTCGATGTATTAGACCAACCACCTACGTAAACATAGGTAGGAGCTTTTGTAGATTTATCAACGCCGGAAATATTTCCAACTTTCACACTACTGTTACTTGTTCCAATGTCGTTAACAGTTGATCCAAATACTGAAAATTTATCCGAATTACTATTTTGTTTTTTTATAAAATTAATGTCTCCTATTTCAACATTAATTTTTTCACCATTTTTATTATATCCCCCATAGCCAGCTACTATAGACTCTTTAACTCCAGCAGCTGAGATATTGTCAATATTAACTTTATTTTCCGTTCCAGCCATATAGTAAGCCGCTCCGGCTATCTTTGCATTAGTTACAGAGTCAACATCAATACTTTTAGTTTTAAATACACCATTATCAACTCTTGGGACTTCCGGGAATTGTCCTGCTTTTCTAGGTACAATATCTTCCTCTGGAATGACATTTACAAAATCTTTTCTAACATCTTTAGGAATTATTGTTATTTGTGATGGACTTCCACCAAGATTTATATGTATCTCGTTTTTTACCCACTTATTTATTTTAATATTAAGACTTAAAAACCCGTTGTCTGTTACTATATCTTCCCCATGATTATTTAAGAAACCGACACTTGCTCCGCTGTAATAAGGTGTTCTTGAATTATATTGTTCACCAGTACTTTTTACTTCAATTCCACCTCTAATCTCTGATTTAACATTATTAGCTATAACAGGAATATCATTTACTGTAAGTCCACCAGCCAGTGCCCACTCAGCTTTAGCAATCATTTTTCCATCAACTATAACACTGGAATTATTCAATCTAGTGGGAGCCTCTTCTCCTCCACTATCTGTAAAAAGACCTTGGACTCCAACTAAACCACTATATTCTACATCTTCTCCAATGTTACCAGTAACATGAACATGGATGTTATTTAAGTCAAAACCATAACAATCAATTACAAAACCTGAAATATTCTTCCATACATCGCTTTTATCCGCAAGTATATTTCCATTTACAACAATATCTATATTATTAATAATACTTGAGCCTTCTTCGCTCTCATATACCTTACCTTTTAATCCTTCTGCAAAAGTATATTTCTCCACATCACCATTATATATAATCTTTAAATCACTAACATATGAAAAAGCTATGTCCCTAAATTCTTCACCATAACCACCACTTGGATATGTATTTCCACTTTCATAATTTTCTATAGTTCCAAATATACCTTTCGGAAGTTTACCATTTACTGTATTAATAACAATTTCAGCACTATCTCCGGTAATTCTACAACCTTTTACATTAAGTTTAGTACTTGGTAATTCATCAGAATTTATTTCAATTCTTCCTTTAATAACATATTCTTCATTGGTTACTGTTCCCTTATTAATAAAATCTATTAACTTTTCTTTTGAGTCAATTATATTATTGGTGTTAATATCATACCCTTGAACTCCTTCTTTTTGATTAATTTGATTTGCTAAAGGAACTATATCTGTTTTTATTTCTTCTAATAAAGTTTTTTCACTTACCTCTTCATTTGAATCTCTTTTAATATTGTTTATTTCTAGTTCTTTTTCTTCATAATGGGTTTCTGTAGACTTTTCATTTGCCTCCTGTTTAACTTCATTTGAAGCTAAAGCTATCGTATTTGAAAACATAATTGTTGTTGCTAATATTAAACCCAAATATTTTTTTATTTTTAATTTTCTCA
>DUUN01000539.1 GCA_012841535.1 Gallicola sp.
AATGTTTTATTTAAACAATAATAATTACTGTAATTGTTTAGGTAACATCAAAAATTATTTTATAATTTATACATATTGTCCTTGTTGCAATAATTAATTAATGATAACCGGAAAGGTGTAAAGCGCAATATAACAGATATATAAGAGAGTACAAGGTCTATTAAAAATCACTCTTAGTTAAAAAAAAGATAAAAATACGTCTTTAATTTGCAATAATAAAATTATGTATTACTTTTGTCGCGACTTATTTATAAAGGTAAAATATATTAATTAATTAACTCTCATAGTTAAATAATAAATGCGCCAAATTAACATTTAGTTGTGGGGACTAGATGATCGGAGAACTGTGATTTACAGTATGGTCTGAGATCTATAACAAGAAGACGCAAATATATAACAGTATAAATCTGAAGAATAGTTTTAGAATTTCAAATATAAACTTCAAATGAAAACAAAAAAAAATTTCGCTTTACTACTTGTTATTGTCTCTTCTTTTTTGAATATAATTGAAATAAAAGCAGAAGAGCCTAAATCCGCAACAGTTAAACTTAATATTGTTCTGAATCCTATACAGACAATTATAGTTAATACTCAGCAAGATGTAGATCTTGTTTATAATACCATTGATAATTATGAAGAAGGTGTGTCAACAACGATAAAAGATCACCTAAAGATATTTAGTACCGGAGGTTTTGAAGTTAAAGTAAAATCAGATAGTGACTTAAGTAATGGAGATGGTTCTAACATAGAATCGTCAGATATAGAAATATTGGCAGAAAAAGGAACCAATAATAAAGTTGAGAACAACGTAGCAGGGCGTGTTGTACTTGGAGAACCAAAAACACTAATTAATTCCGACTCAGGTGGAAGAGATTTGATGTATAATATTACATACAATAATGAATCTGGGGGCAAAGATAAGTATATCAATCTCTATAAAAATGGTGCTAATACTTATTCAACACAAATAACCTATACTATAGCTGCAAAGTAAAAGAGAGACTATTAATCATACCAGTCTTTAATTTTAATAAAAAGACAAAATGAAATGTTTCAATCAGTTACAAAAAACGATTGAACTTAGAAAGCAGACAAAATGTATCGTATGTCGCAGAGTGACAGGTTGTTATATCTTGGGTGAATTGACTAATTTTACGCTTAGTTAAAAATCATAAAAATAATGTCTTTTATTTGTAAACAACAGGAATTGTCCTAATTTTGCAACGTTTTAGGATTAGAGAAATATTTCTGTAATACTATCGACTGAAACAAACAGATCAGAACCCAAAATTAGCACCAAATTCTTAAATTGATTCAATTGCAGAATTAATGTGATAATTTAATGAGTCTGAGATTTGCAATAAAATGTATAAAAAATAAACTATGTACTTTACAATTATATAAAATTAATCATTAGTGTCCACTAAAAATTAGAAAATGTTCTTTGAAGTTATTGATATACTATACTTTACGGGTCTTTTTTCGGCGTAACGATTTGAAATTTTATTTTTGTTCTTTTTATTATGAAGGAACAATGAATAAAGGCAAATTCGTGTACGCTCAAATTGTAGAGTTCTTACCTCAGCGGGTATTTGACACCATTGTCT
>DUUN01000528.1 GCA_012841535.1 Gallicola sp.
AATAGAGTTTTAGGTGAATTATTTAACATTTATACTTTATAATTATATATAATTAATATAATATTTTGCTTTCTTTTTGTAAAACAGACCCTTTAATGCCTTGACACTTAAAAGATTAACCCACACTTAACCCTGACACACCCCAACAATTAAGCAAAAAAGAAGGTACATAGGATCAACCCCATACACCCAAAAGCACACTAAAAGCAAAACAAAACACTCGTTGTATGCAATTAAAACATATCTAATTCTATATCTATGTGAGTAAATTCAGAATTGAGATTAAAACAATGGCAAACACAAACTACTTTTGTATAATAGATACTGCCATCGTATGGGAATTCAACTCCATCGCCTATTTGTGGTATGACTTCGATTTCACTTTCAAATATATTTTCTCTGCTTTCGTCTTCAGTTTGGTAATTGAAAAATATAGCTTTCATAAATAACTGCACACAACAAAATATATAAAACAGGGCTTGTCGTGTGTCTTATTTGAACCCTTGCAGCTTTTTATTAAGTTATCATCGGTTTGACAGGTTCTGCTTCCTATTCGCCCCGATTTCATGTACAAACCGTTATACTTCTTACCTCAACACATTCTCCTCCCCTAATGCAAAAAACTCATCCAACCTTTTCTTGAAGTCTTCAAAGTTATCAATAAACCTATGGCTATATCCGAGAAACTCCGCCCAAAACTTCTGTTCATTTGACACAACACCTTTTCCGTCTGGTCTCTTAAACTCAACAAACATAACTTTACCCCCTTCCGCAATAAACATATAATCTGGAATACCCTTATGAGCGTTTTTCTCTAATTTAACCGCAATTATTCCTCTTCGTCTTGCATAGGTGCAACAGTCAACTTCTAATTTTCGCTCATCACCTATACCACCGTGAACCCTACCACCTCGTTTAACCCTATTCTTTTTCATTCTGCGCCACTTTAATAATGTTTTGATACATTTGTACTGCTTCTCTATTATTCACGCTTAAATAGCCTTTAAATCGCTTCACACCCACAATAACCGTCCCGTGTGTCCTGTGCGACTGCTCTGCAATTTCCCTGAATGTTACACCTTGCTCTCTCATAACATACCATATAGCTTGACGCTGTAGAGGTTTATCCCCTGATCTGTCGACTGGCTTCAGGTCTCCAAAACCAGCACGACTGCAAAGCTTGTCAAATAATGATTGATTTATTTCCATTTTTGTTTTTGTTTTAATTTTATTCTCACCCAATTAATACTTGTCAATACCCACCACTTAAAATCTTTCCACATCCATTTGAGAGGGTGCTTTTTCCTTTCTTGTTTGTATTCCTCAAGAAGTTCATCTAACCGATTATCTGTTTTCATAATTCATCTATTTTATTAATACTATCTAAGCATCAGCAATTATATACCCCCAACTCCAATTGTCGGTATGAGAATGTTTAATCTCTCCCCAATACTCTACCTGTTTTATTACTCCGCTACTCCTTAACATCGACAGTTCGCAATTCACATCTGATATGTACATTCCTGTATGAGACACTATATCTCCCACCGTAGCGAATAC
>DUUN01000876.1 GCA_012841535.1 Gallicola sp.
ACTATTTGTAATAATGTAATCAAATTCTTCTGAAATCAATTCAAAAACACTCTTTGGATTAGAATATAATTTTCTTGGTATAGGTAGAAATTTCGATTGTTTTTTTATATATTCATCAATTTTAATAAGGGAATTATATTCTTTTAAAATCTCTTCTTCGGAAATATTAATACTATTAGTTCTAAAGGTTACTCCTTTAAATTTATTGCTACTTTCTATTTTCCTTCTAAAATTCAAGTAATCCTTTCTATTTATTTTTCTAGAATATTTGTTTTTCTCCCTATTTGGGTAATACACTATATTTCGTCCAGCTATACTATAATCCATAGTATATTTATCAAATTTATTTTCTCCGGTTTTTTTATAAAGCTGTACTAATATTTCATCTCCAAGAGATTTACCCTCTCTAATCTGACTTTTGCTAATACATCCCTTTGTTCCTTTTTCAATTTCAATTACAAATCCATTTATACTTTCCATGGATTTTATAATCCTAGCAATATAAATACCGTCTCTTTCATCGATATTTATATTTTCCAATAATCTTAATTTATTATTTACCGTATATCCAACAGTTATTTTGTCTTCTTTTTTGTATATAAAATAATATTTCATTACCTTCCTAGTAACCTTTCAAAAAAACTTTTTTGAACTTCATATTTTTCCTGACCTAAGTATACTTTCCAAATTCCATTTAAAGATTCATCCTTAGTATTTGAATCTATTTCAGTTTCTCCTAATATAATATAATTTTCATTATCTAAAGACTTTTTTATTTTTGAATTTATTCTTTTATTTATAGACAGATTATTTATAAAATACTTATTTCCATTATCGACTTTAAAAACATAGTCTGCTATAATGTCTGTTTCCTTAATATTCTTTAAAATTTCTTCATTTGAATTGATTATTATATAGTCAAATTCCAAAATATTGTCTATCTTACTAAAGTCTTCATTTTCCATAATATATTTATCTCTTTTATAGGCACTAGGCATAATCATTAAATTATCATTTAATTCTAAAATACTTTGGTCTAAATCACAAATACCTGAAAAATAATCTAGGTAGTCGTATATTATATAATCTTCAATTCCAAAATATATTTCTAAATCTCTATTACCTTCCATATTTATTATTAAAACTTTTTTATCTTTAGATAAAAAACTAGAAAGGCTTGAAATATACAAGTACTTTCTAGTTTTATCCTCAGATGAAATATATATCTTTTTCATCTTAACCTCTATTCATCATCTATTGTTTCATTATTATCGTTATTATCGTTATTGTCGTCATTATTATTATAATTATTGTTACTATAGCTATTTCCATTAGAAGGATAAACTTCCATAGCAGCACCTAAAACCTCTCTCATTAAAGGTGTAATATTTTGACTTGTTCCTGCTTGAATTACAACTGCTGCAACAACATATTGTGGATCCTCGTAGGGAGCAAAGCCTATCATCCAGCCATGGTCACTATATTCTTTTCCCGTTACAGGATTTTTTAATCCTGTTTCTGCTGTACCGGATTTTATTCCCATTTCAAACGGCAATTTTCCAAGTACATTACTATTTAAGGCATCCTTTGATGCCATATTAGTACCTTCTCTAATAATATCTATATAACTATAATCATCAATATCTATTCTTTCAGATGTTGGTGTATTTTCATAAACAGCAACCCCATCTTTACTATTAACAACTTTATCTACAACAGATACCTTATTCTTATATCCTCCGTTAGCGATTGTTGACATATACCTAGCCATTTGTAGAGGTGTATAAGCATTTTGTCCTTGTCCTATTACTACATTTAGACTATCACCTATTAACCATTCCGATTGATCTAAGTAGTCGTATTTAATTTTAGTTGAAAAAGACCTGTCATCTGAACCTATTTTTACATTAGGATCAAAACCAAGCTCCTTAAGTCTTTTAATTACCTCTGATTCAGAAGGAACTACTTCCTCATCTATCCAAGATGTTATTTCCTTAATCAAATCCTGTAGATCCTCATCTGAAGTCTTTTTATCAACTAAGCAAGATTTAGCATTTTCCTCTAAAAATTTAATAAATTGATTTCTATAGGAAGCTTTTTTTATTTTTCTATCTGGTAAAATACCTGAAGACTCAGCAGGAATATTAATATCAATTCCTGTTTTTTCTCCTAAGCCTAACATCTTAGCATATTTTTCAATACTATCAACTTCTAATTTAAATTTGCTACCATCCTTAGACTCTCCCTCTTCTCCCAAAGCTAATTTATAAAAATAAATATTACAAGAATCTTTAATAGCATCTTTTAAAGTTTCGTTTCCATGCATTCCACCATGGCTACCCCAAACAGCATCTTGAAAAACCCTTCCTCCTACTTTAATATGTCCTGAACAATTAATAGGATGATCTGGATTTAAACCTGAGCTTAAACCAGCTAATGATGTAGCCAATTTAAATGTTGAACCAGGCTGTATTGCTGATTGCATTGCTATATTTAACAAGGGCCTAGGTGCAAACATATCCCTTTCGTCTTTTGGAAATAAATTCTTCCAATCACTTGATGAAATACCTGTTGAAAACATATTTAAATTTACTCCAGGTTCATTTGCCATGGCAACAAGTTGACCAGTTTTTGCATCTAAAACCACAACAGCGCCACTAGTTGCATCTTTGTATTGGCCATTTGAGGAATTAACTAAATTAACATCTCCCCAATCGGAATTAAACACATTATCCCCTGTTAGAGATGATATAGTTTCTTTTAATGCACCTTCTGCAGCTTGTTGAATTTTTCTATCAATAGAGGTATATACATCTTTTCCTGGTGTAGGTTTTGTTTCTCCAAGGACTTCTGTAGTATTTCCCCTATTGTCTACCATAACCCTTTTAAAACCATTTTCGCCTTTTAATTGTAATTCTTGGCCTTCTTCCACTCCAGTCTTTCCTATTAAAGAATCGGCATTGTATTTTTCTTCTTTTAAGTAGGTGTTAATTTCACTTTCTGTTGAAATTTTTCCCATATAGCCTATAACATGGGAAGCTAACTCACCATGAGGATAGTATCTAATAGATTCAGAATCAACAAAAATCCCTGAATCATCTGTAAAGTTTTCCTTTATTTTTGAAAATGTAACCTCACTTATATTATAGGTTAAATCTAAAGGAACATATCTTAAGTCCCCATGTTTTTCAAGGGCATCATAAATCTTAATAATATTATAAGTATCATAATCCGAATATTTATCTACTTCATATTTTTCCTTTATGGCCTTGTATAAATTTTTCACACCATCTTCTTCATCTACTTTATATTTTTCATATAGGTCTGAAATGTTTTTTTCATAGGTATATACCCAATCAACTACAGATATTTGAGGAGTTATATTTAATTCAGTATTTATTTTTTGTGCAATAAACTTTATTTTATCCGATGTAATAAAATCTTCCAGTAAATCATTTTCAATTAATAATTTAATTAATAAATCTTTAGCATTTATATCCTTATTCTTATCCTTTGATTTATATTTTATACTTGCAACTGGATTATTCTTATTAGACTCATCAATATCGACTACTATATCATTATCTATGTTTTTCTTTCTCAATATTTCCAAGGCTATTTTAGCTGGAACAACAACATTATCATCTTCAGAACTTGCATTTAAGGTAACATTGTCTAGTAATTGAGGTAAACTTGAGTCTTTAACTATTTCAACAAAGTCATCCTTTGCATCTGAATCTAAAGTAATTCCTGAATGATTTTTTGAAAGGGTTGCTTTAATTTCCAATAGTGATTCCTCATCTTGAAAACCTAATTTTTTTATTACTAAATTCTCTTCTAACTTCCTATCTTTTAAAAGGTCGTAAACAATTTTTCTTCCTACAGGATGATTTAATATATTTCGAATAATTCCTTCATCCTCTTTAGCATAATTTGCTAAAAACTCATAGGGACTTTGGTTTTCTTCATATCCCTTGTCCTTTAAAAAATCATTGTTTTCAACATCTTCAAATTCTAGTTTATCCATTCCAGAACTTAAAGGTAAATTATAACCCTTGTTTTTTATACTCTTAATAATTGAATCGACTACTCTGTATTTGTATTCACCATTTTTAGTATTTTCTTTGTACTCTTCTTTAATAAGAGTAGGAACTAAATTATTTTCTATAATAATTCTTACTGTTTTTTCAATTGGACTTTCATCTTCTGAAATATAATCATCTTTATTTTTATAGGAAATTATATTATAAGATATAGGATATTCCATATTATAAGTAGCACCATCTAAGTCTAAATACCTACTTAATTTAAGAAGATTTTCATTTTTTTCTTCACTAGCTAATAATGTAAATTCATCCTTCATAATAGAAGCTGTATATACAGTTTTATTTCCTGCTAATACATCTCCATTACGGTCATAAATATTTCCTCTTGGGGCTACTATTTCTACCTCTCTGATTCTAGAATTTTCAGAAATATCCCTATAATAATTGCCTTTTATTATGGTTAAATAAGCCAGTCTTATAAAAAGCAAAAACATTGTAATAAAAAGAATTATTTTTATAGCATAAAATCTATCCTTTCCTTCAATGTTCTTAAAAAATTTTCTAATTATTTTTTTTATACTATTCATACAGACACCAACTATAATCTAAATCTAGGAAAAACAAATATTTTCTTAAATAAATAAAATACTAAAATATATAACAGGGAATTTAAAATTACCTCTATAATAATAGGACCTAGTAAATAACTAAAAAATCCGGCTTTATCCCCTATTATTTTAACAATTAGAGAATTGCCTAAAAAATTTCCTACAGTAGATACAGCAGTTAAAATAACACCTGTCCTAATATCTTCCTTGTTTATTCCAGCTTCAGAATTCCCTATTAAAAAGCCAATAACAAAATACATTAAGGCCCTAATACCAAGGACTTTAGAAAATAATATATCTTCTATAAGTCCTATTATTAAGCCACCAAAACCACCTACATAGGGTCCAAATCCTATTGCTAAACTTACAACTACAGGTATGGATATATTTGCATGAACCGATAATATTTCAATTCTAGAAAATACAGTTGCTTGTAATATTAAATTTACTAAAACTACTATTGCTATTTTAAATCTATTCATTGTCTAATTCCTGTTCATTTTTTAAAATTAAAACTCTGTAAATGTTATTAAAGTCTACAGGTGATTCAATTATTATTTTTTTCTCAGTATCACTTTCGTCTTTAATTACTTCCTTTATTTTTCCAATGTATAAATTTGGAGGATATACTCCACCAAGTCCTGAAGTATAAATTGCATCTCCTTCTGTTACATTAGCCTCTGTTCTATACATTATCCCTTCAATATTGTTTTTGTTTCCACCTGTTATGGCACCTATTTCCCCAGATTTAGAAGTTCTAAAGGAAACTCCTGCACTAGAATCGGTTATTGAAGAAACCTTAGCGTAATTAAGTCCTACATCTACTACAGTACCAATAAGCCCTTGAACTATGGTACCATCTTCCCCTATTACTCCTTGTACAATGGCATCTTTTTCTTTAACACCACTAGCTGTACCTTTGTCAATAGTAAATCTATCATAAACATTGGAAGAATCAACTCCAACTATATATGCTTTTTTATAATTTTTCTTGTCTTTTTTTATTAAATCATATTCTGTTTTTAAATACTCTTCATTGTTTATAACCATTTCCATATTTTCAACTTGTTTTTTTAATATTGCATTTTCAGCATTTAACTCAGCATTTTCTTTTCTCATATCTGCTGAACCAAATAAAAACTCAAGTCCATCTATTAATTTGGAAGATGTAAAATATACAACTTTAGTTATTGGAGTAGTAATAGTTCCAACAATATTTCCCCCAAAGGATAAAAGTCTATTATCTCCTTTACTTGTAACAATTAATGATATTAAAAACAAAACTGTTGTAATAAAAATAACATATCTTCTTTTTTTGTTATTATTTCTAAAACTATTGTTCATTTTTCTTCCTAATAAATAACTTTCTTTTTTTTGTAATTAGTTCTATGGCTTTTCCTATTCCAATTCCTGTTACATCTATAGGATTTTCACTTACCTTAGTTTCAATTAAAATATTTTCCCTTATACTATCTGCAAATCCTTCAAGATTAGCTAAACCACCACATATAACCATTCCATTCATAACTACTTCCCCAGAAATTTCAGGAGGAGTTTTTTCCAAAACCGTTCTTATTGATGTAAAAGTTTCGTTAACTAGTGGCATTACACACTCTAATAGATCTGCTGCCGAAATCTCTACTACCTTCGGCATACCTGTTATAAGATCTTTTCCACTAATACTTGCCTTTCTAGATTGACTTTCCTTCTTTAAAGAACAAATATTATTTTTTAAATATTCACAAGTAGTATTTCCTACTAGGAAATTATGTTTTTTCTTTATATATTTTCTAATATTCCTGTCAACATTGTCTCCGCCGTACTTTACTGCATTAGCTGCAACTACTCCAGCTAAGGACACAATTGCTGTCTCTATTGTACCGGCTCCAATATTTACGATTAAATTCCCCTGTGGTTTATTTATATCATAGCCCATACCTAAGGCTGCTGCTATATTTTCTTCTATTAATACAACATCTCTACAACCAGCATATATTACTACATCTTCAACTGCCCTTCTTTCAATATCCGTTAAAAAGGAAGGTATAGTAACTACAGCTCTAGGTTGAATTAATGTAAAACCCTTAATAGCTTTTTTTATAAAATAAGATAACATTGCTCTTGTTAATTCAAAATCTGCAATAGCACCATTTTCCAACGGTCTTACTGCCATAATATTTTCAGGAGTCTTCCCAAGCATATTTTTTGCCTCAATACCAACAGCTAATAATTCATAAGTTGTTAAATCAATAGCTACAACGGAAGGCTCATTAATTAATATGTTACCGTTTATATCTGATATTACGGTATTTGCCGTTCCTAAATCTATTCCTATGTCCTTTGCAAAAATTTTAAAAAATGATGGCATTCTTTACTCCTTAAAAATATTCTTTCTCTTTTAAACTTAAAAATTGGCCATCGCCAATTATAAGATGGTCCAAAACTTGAATTCCTACTATATTGCCAGTTTCCACTAAACGCTTTGTAATTTGAATATCATCCTTGCTTGGAGTAAGATCTCCACTTGGATGATTATGTACAAGTATAATTGAATTTGCACTTTTCTTTATAGCTTGTTTGAAAACTTCCCTTGGATGTACTAAAGAACTATTTAAAGTTCCTTCAGAAATTAGTTCTTTAGATATTATTTTATTTTTAGTATTTAATAATAAAACATAAAAACATTCTTTCAGTTTATTTCTTAATTCTTCCATAAAAATATTAGCAACTGAATTAGGACTATTAATTGTATATTCATTAAATGATTTTCTAATATTTAATCTTTTAGATAATTCCAAGGCAGCTATAATTTTACTTGCTTTAGAAATACCTACACCTTCTATTTCCATTAATTCATTTAATGTAATATCCATATGATTATTCTCTCTTTTCATCATATGTAAAATATTTCTTGCAAGCTCTATTGCATTGTGTTTTTTTGAGCCTGTTCCTAAAATAACAGCTAATAATTCCTCATCAGATAAATACCCGACTCCATATAAGGCTAATTTCTCCCTAGGTTTATCTTCGTCTTTTAAATCTTTTATTCTTAATCTATACTCATTGTTGTATTTTTGATTTTCCATTATTGTTTAACACCTTTAAGAGCTTTCTAGAAACAAATTTAGATGATAAGCCAACAAAATAACCAGTAAATATTCCTATAAAAGTTAAAAATGGTAAATATGTGAAAATTTTAAAATTATTTAATACTAGACTAGCCACTAGTATTTGTCCAATATTAAAAGCAAAAGCCCCTAATTCACTTATACCTATTAAGCTTAGTTTACCTAATAAATATCTGTAGGATAAAGCCATTACAATAGCGCTAAAAATAGTTCCTGTAAGACTGTAAGGCAAGGAACTAAGATTTCCTGCAACAAGTACCTGTAGGAAGGATTTTAAAATAGACACTACTAAAGTTTCTTTAAAACCAAAGCATATTAAAGTAACTAAAATTACTATATTAGATAATCCTAATTTAGCACCTGGAACTGGTATTGGAAGGGGAATAATACTTTCAAATAAGGAAATAACTAAAGAAAGAGTCGTTAACAAGGATAAAAAAATAATTTTTCTCATTTTAATATATAGTAGCGTCTAGGTCCAATAAATCCTTATCACTTTTAATTTCAATAACCAATCTATTTGGAACACACACTATTATTTCTCCTATATTTTTAATATAACCCTGCTTTACATCTAATTTATCTGGACAAGTAGCCTCTATAACACGAACCTTGTCCTTATTAATTTCTAATATATTTTCTCCAAATTTACTTTTTATTGGATATGTTTTTTTAGATGAAGTACCAAAGGTTATTTGCTTTACTTCTTCCCCATTTACTTGAACACTTACATATTTATTTCCACTATTAATATTTGTTAAATTTATTATCAAAAATAATGAAATTGATGAAATAAAAATGAACAAAACCACTATTTTATCACCTTTAGTCATTATCAACCTCTTTGAATATTCTTTAAATAGTTTATCATTAAAAAATACCTTTTACAAGGTAATAAAAAAGAGAATCTTACGATTCTCCCTTATATAAAAAACTTAATTATGAACTAAATCCTTTTTAATATCAAATGCACCTTCAAAATCTTTAATTGAATTTTGTGGACACTTAACAACACACATGCCACAATTTATACAAACATCTTCATCAATATAGGCCAAATTGTTTTTAACCTTTATTGCATCTACTGGACAGTTTCTTTCACATATTTTACATCCAATACAACCAACATCACAACTTGGTCTAACATCTTTACCCTTGTCTAAACTATTACAAAGAACAGCAACCTCTTGATCATAAGATATTAATTCAATTAAATCCCTTGGACAAACTGCCATACATAATTCGCAGGCTGTACATTTTTCTTTGTCAACTTTTGCAATACCATCAATAATATGTAAAGCATCAAATTGACATTGTTCAACACAAGTACCACAGCCAAGACAACCATAGGTACATGATTTATGACCTCCCTGTAGTGCTTGGTCTGCCCTACAATCAGGAATTCCTATATAATCAAATTTATCCTTTGCTACTTCCCTAGTTCCTTGACATTTTACATATGCAACCTTTTTATCTGCCGCTGAAGCATTTGCTCCTAATAATTCAGCTAATCTTTCTGTTAGGTCTGCTCCTCCTACTGGACACGCCGATAATGATGCACCTTCATATATAATTGCATTAGCCAAACCGTCACAGCCAGGAAAACCACAGGCTCCGCAGTTTGCTCCAGGTAGCTCATTTCTTACTGCTTCAACCCTTTCATCTACAGGAACATGAAAAACATTTGAAGCAAAACCAAGAATTATAGCAAAAATTATTGCTAAAACCCCTAAAACCCCTACGGCAATTAAAATACTGTTTAAATCCATAGCTACCTCCTATACTAAACCTGAGAAACCTAAAAATGCCATTGCCATTAAACCAATAGCTACTAAGGCAATAGGTACTCCTTTAAAAGCTTTTGGTACGTCTGCAAGTTCTAGTTTTTCTCTAATTGCTGATAATAAAACTATAGCAATGAAAAATCCTATTGAAGAACCTAAAGCAGATGCTACTGTTTCTATTAAATTATAGCCTTCTTGAATATTTGCAATTGCTACTCCAAGTACAACACAGTTTGTTGTTATTAATGGTAAATAAACACCTAATGCACTATATAGACCTGGTGTCATTTTCTTTAAAACCATTTCGACAAATTGTACCAATGTTGCAATTACTAAAATGAACACTATAGTTTGTGTATATTCTAATTTAAGTGGAACTAATAAAAAATACTGTATAGCATAGGTTACAACTGAAGCTATTGTAATAACAAATGTTACAGCAAGTCCCATTCCTGCAGCAGTTTCTGTTTTTGTAGAAACCCCGATTAGAGGACAAATACCTAAGAATTGGCCTAGTACATAGTTGTTTACAAGTATGTATAATACCAATATTTTAAAAATACTTGATAATAATTCCATTCTTAATTATCCTCCTTTGCTTTCTTTTCTTTTTTGCTAATAATAAAATTAAAAGCTGCTAATATACAACCTAGAAGTATAAATGAACCAGGTGCTTGAGCAATAATTCCTATAGGTTTAATTGTTTCTCCAGATAAAAATTCAAATCCTAAAATAGAACCTGCTCCTAATACCTCTCTGAAAAACGCTAAAATAGTTATAACTACTGTATATCCAATTCCATTTGCTATACCGTCTATTACTGATAATAAAGGTCCATGACTATTAGCAAAGCCTTCAGCTCTTGCTAATATAATACAGTTAACAACTATTAACGGTATAAATATTCCCAGTGCATCATATAGCGGTGGTAAATAGGCCTTAATAACCATATCTACAACTGTAACAAATGTAGCAATAACAACTATATAACAAGGAATTCTTATATCGTCTGGAATGAAATTTCTAAGTAGTGAAATAACAAGATTTGATAAGGTTAAAACCACCATTAAAGATATTCCCATTCCTAAAGCATTAATTACAGATGTACTAACACCTAAAACAGAGCATAATCCTACAAGTTGAATAAGTACCGGATTGTTTTTTATTATTCCGTCTTTAAATAGTTTCTTAATACTCATAATTCCCTCCTTATATTCCTAGCTCTGATAAAGCTTTTACAGCTCCGTTTAATCCACTAAGAATACCTTTAACAGATATAGTCGTCCCTGATATTGCTTGAATATCATAGTCCGTACTAGGATTTGACGCTGATACTATTTCTTGATCTATTTTATTTCCTACAACAGATGAAACGAATGGTTCTTCTGCAACTTGAGAACCAAATCCCTTTGTTTCAGAGGATACTAAAACTTTGTAGCCTAATATTGTAGCTTCTTTGTCTACTCCTATAACAAAAGTAATAGGTCCACCATAGCCTTTCCCGTTGACTTTAAATACATAACCAACTTCTTCCCCACCGGAATAGGCTAAAACAATGTCCTCTACATTTTCATTTCCCTCTACAACTTTAGTATATATATCTTTATCGGTTTCACTTAAAGATTTAAAATCATCAGCTGTTTCAAATACCTCTTTAAGAGAGTCACTATATTCTTTAGCTTCCCTTTCAGTAACAATAGGAGATGTCATTCCATTTACTACAGCTAATACTGCTGTTGCAACAGCTGTAATAACAAATAATTTAACTGCTAAAACCACAGTATTTCTCATTATTTCCTACCTCCTTTTCCATATGCCTTAGGAGTTGTAAGTTTTTCTATTAATGGTGTAGCTACATTCATTACTAAAATAGAATAGGAAACACCTTCAGGTAAAGACCCAAATACTCTAATAGCTGCTGTAATTAAACCACAACCTAGAGCAAATACTATTTGTCCCTTTTTACTTACAGGTGCTGTTACATAATCTGTAGCCATGAAAAATGCCCCTAAAATTAATCCACCGTATAAAACTTGATCTAATAATTTATTTGCAGGAATTCCAAAAGCAAATAAAAATACTACAGTTGATAATATGTATACCAAAGGTATTCTAATTGATATAACTTTTCTTATTATTAAATATAATGCCCCTATTAATAAACAAACAGCAGAAACTTCCCCAATAGTTCCTGGCATTTTTCCTATAAATGCATCCATTAAAGTAACTGCTTCACCGCCACCTAATGGTGTTGCTGTTGCTACTGCATCTACACCTGGTGCAACAAAATTAGCCATTTCCTTTGGCCAAGAAGCCATTAAAGCAGCCCTTGCAGCTAATGCAGGATTCATAAAGTTACTACCTATTCCACCAAATAATTGCTTAACTACTACTATTGCAAAAAAACTACCAAATGCCACCATGTAAAATGGCAATGTTGACGGTACATTAAAAGCTACTAATATACCTGTTACTACTGCCGATAAATCCGTTATTGTACTTTCTTTTTTCGTTATTTTTTGAAAAACAAATTCAGATAAAACTGCTGCTGCTACTGAAACTAAAACAAGCATTAATGCTCTTAATCCAAAAAAATAAGTCCCAGCAATTAAGGCAGGTACTAAAGCAATCACTACATCTAACATAATTCTAGAACTAGTTTCAGAAGATCTTATATGTGGTGTTGCTGACACAGTTAAAATATTATCGAAATTTGTTTCACTTACTTTTATATTTTCCTTATCCACAATATCCCTCCTTACTTTTTAGTTGATGCAGCTCTAAGCTCTCGTTTCCCATGTCTAATTGCTTCTACTAATGGACGTTTTGAAGGACATACATATGAACATGAACCACATTCAATACAATCCATTATATTAAGCTTTTCAGCCTCTTCAAATCTATTATTTAGTACATTTTGTTGTAAATATAAAGGCATTAAATATACAGGGCAAACATCTACACATTTACCACATTTTATACATGCAGTAATTACTGGAGGTTTTGCCTCTTCTTTATTCATAACAATAATTCCACCATTTGCCTTTAAGGTTGGAGAGTCTATTGTAAATTGAGCTTCCCCCATCATAGGTCCACCTATGATTATTTTTCCTGGTTCTTCCTTAAATCCACCACAATATTCTAAAACTTCTTTTAATGAAGTACCAACTTTTACAAGTAAATTTTTAGGGTTAGCAATAGCTGATCCAGTAACGGTGACAACCTTTTCATATAATGGCTTTCCCAAAATTACCGCATCATATATTGCTGCTGCAGTACTGGAATTTATTACCTGAACACCTTCTTCTGTACTTCTTAAAGAAGATGGCATTTTCATTCCAAGTATTGAATCTATAAGTCTTCTTTGATCCCCTTGAGGATATTTGGTTTTAAGTACACTTACTTCAATACCATTAAGCTTTTTAGTCTCCTCTGAAACCCTCTTAATGGCTTCCGGCTTGTTGCTTTCAATGCCTATGTAACCGTTTGGAGCTCCCATGGCCTTCATTACTATATCTAAACCTACAACTACCTTTTCAGGATATTCTTCCATAGTAACTTGATCGCCAGTTAAATATGGCTCACATTCTGCACCATTTACCAATACATAATTTATTGTATCCTTAGGGTTTTTGTTAATTTTTACATGGGTAGGAAAACCTGCTCCACCTAATCCGACAATTCCCGCTTCCCTTACTCTTCTAACTATTTCCTTTGGTTCAAGCTTTGTATAGTCATCATTATAAGGTTCATAACCTATTTCATTTTTACCATCGGATTCTATAACTATGGCCTTAGTTTTAACGCCACTTACAGTTGTTATTTCTACAATCTTTTTTACAACCCCACTTACACTTGAATGTACTGGAGCAGTAATTGTAGCATCAGCATCACCGATTTTTTGTCCAACTTTTACTTCATCACCAATTTTTACCAATGGCTCACAAGGAGCTCCTGTATGTTGATGAAGTGCTATTGTAACAGTCTCTACATTTGGACCAGTTTCAATTGAATATTTGTTTGTTAATTCTTTAAAGTCGTGCATATGAACTCCGCCTTTAAAGGTTAACTCTCTACTATCCATAACACCCCTACCTTTCTATTTTTACATACTGGTGCAGAGAAAGGGATTTGAACCCTCATGAGTTGTCCTCACTACCCCCTCAAGATAGCGTGTATACCAATTCCACCATCTCTGCATGCTGTATATAATACATTATTATATCAAATTTTTCTAAAAATTACTTATTAAATCCTTTATCTGAATAAAATAGTTGTTTAGCCAAGTTTTTGGAGATTTCTGTATACCATCTTCGAGTTTTGTATCTCCATAAAGCTTTTTATATGCCTCGTAATTATTATTTACTTTAACAATATAGTATCTGGCTTCATCAATTGGTATATTTTCCAATCCCTTACCATTTTTACCAACTATTTCAGTATCAATCCATTCTTGTACATTTCCCATTCCACCATTGTAAGCAACAATTGCTAAATCAACGTCTTTAAAATGGTTTATTAAATAGGATAAATAATATGTTCCTATTTTAATATTTGATTCTGGATCTTTTAACATACTTTCATCATAGTCGATTTTCATTTTCCCTGTTACCCATTCAGCAGTTTCGGGAACAAGTTGCATTAGTCCAACGGCATTCATATGGGACTCTGCGTCTGTCCTAAAGTTACTTTCCACTTTAATAACCGACAATACCAATAATGGATCTACATTATATTCTTCAGCATACTTGTTTACATACTCCATATATTCTACAGGTCTGCTGGATGTTCCATAAGCTACTACTGCAAAACTCGCTAAAATTGCAACTATTATTAAAGCAATTAGTAGCTTAAATAATTTTTTTATTACTTTCATCTAGTTTCTCCGCCATTAAAAAATTTTCTATTTTTAGTCTAAAGTCTTCCATACTTCCATTATTCTCTATAATGTAGTCTATTTTCTTGGAAAATTTATTTGTATTTTCAATATTGTCTACTAAAACCATAGCTTCTTCTCTGGTAATATTGTTTCTCTTAATTAATCTTTCTATTTGTAATTCTTTTTCAATTGTAATTAATATTAATTTAAAGTCATTTGTTCTTTTAAGCAACTCTTTTTCTACCTTATAATATAAGGGAATTTCAATAAAAATATTCTCTTCACTTTTGGAAATATATTCAACAATTCTATCTAGTACCTTAGGATGTACTATGTTTTCCAATAATTGTTTTTTCTCTTTATTGTTAAAAACAATGTTGCCCAATAACTTTCTGTTAATATTACCATCTACTAGAATAGTATTTCCAAAATTAAGAGTCAACTGTTTTTTAATAAAATCTTCATTATATAATTCGTGAACTATTTTATCTGCATCTATTACTTTAAAGCCTTTTTCTCTTAAAATATTTGAGAAGGTGCTTTTTCCTGAACTAATGGTTCCGGTAATAATAAATACTTTCTTATTTTGATTCATACCAGCTATCGCCTATATTAATATCCACTTTTAAATCTACTTTTAATTTTACTGCATTTTCCATAATTTCTTTTAATAATTTAGTAACCTCTTCCAATTCATCTTCTGTAGTTTCTATAATTAATTCGTCATGGACTTGTAAAATTAATTTAGATTTTAAATTTCTTTCTTTTAACTTATTATAAACTTCAATCATTGCAATTTTAATAATATCTGCTGCCGAGCCTTGTATAGGAGTGTTTAAGGCTACTCTTTCACCAAATCCTCGAATATTGAAGTTTTTAGAATTAAGTTCTGGAATATATCTTCTTCTATGCATAATTGTTTCTACATAGCCTTGTTCTTTACCAACTTCTACAATTTCTTCCATGTATTTTTTAATGCCTTTGTAGGTGTTTAAATAGTTTTCAATATATTCCCTTGCTTCTTTTCTCGTTATATTTAAATCTTGAGATAAACTATAATCCCCTATTCCATATACAATTCCAAAATTTACCGCCTTAGCATTAGATCTATCTAATGATGTAACCTTATCAAAATCTACATTAAAGACTTCTGAAGCTGTTTTTCTATGAATATCCAAACCTTCTTTAAAAAACTGTAACATTACTTCGTCATTTGCAAGATGGGCAAGTACCCTTAATTCAATTTGAGAATAATCGGCATCTACAAGTTTTTTACCTTCTCCTGCTACAAAAGCTTTTCTAATAAGTCTACCTTCTTCGGTTTTTACTGGAATATTTTGTAGATTTGGATCAATAGAACTAATTCTTCCTGTAACAGCTATAGTTTGATTAAAGGTAGAATGTATTCTTCCATCTTCTCCAATTAATTTCAAAAGTCCGTCTATATAAGTAGTAGTAAGTTTTTTTACAGTTCTATAACGTAAAATTCTATCTACTATTTCGTGACTTCCTTTTAATTTATCAAGTACTTCTGCATCAGTTGAATATCCTGTTTTTGTTCTCTTAATTACTGGTAGTTGTAATTTGTCAAAAAGAATCTCCCCTAATTGTTTAGGACTATTAATATTAAATTCCATTCCTGCATCTTCATAGATTTTTTCTTCTAATTCTTGTATTTCTTCATTGAATTTATTACCTAAGTCCGTTAAATAATCAGCATCTACTTTAAATCCTTCAACTTCCATACTAGCTAATACTTTAATAAGAGGCAGCTCCACATTAAAGTATAATTCATGCATCTGTCTTTCTTCAATGATCTCTGTCAAATTACCTCTTAAATCTTCAGTAACAGACATATACATTGCTATATATTTGCCTAATTGCTCTTCTTCAATTTCCTTGAGCTTTTTCTTTTTCTTTCCCTTTCCAAATATTTCCTCATTTGAAAACAAGTCTCTATTTAAATAGAGTTTCGCTGTTTTATCTATTTCATATGAATTTTTAGAAGGGTCAATTAAATATTCAGCAACTGTTAAGTCCTCATAAGGAGCCTTTAAATCTATACCATTTCTAAGTAAGTAATATATATCAGATTTTAAATCATAACTTAATTTAGTAAAGGCTTCATTTTCAAAAATATCTTTAAACTCCAGTAACTCTTCTTCATTTTCCAGTAAATAAATATATACTTTATCCTCACCTATTATTTTGAAAGCAAATATTTCAGGTTTACTGTGAATATAATTACTACCATTATAAAATAGGTGAAAAACAAAATCTTTTTTACCATTCTTTAAGTTCTCTAATATTTTTGATGGATTATTTATAAAAATATATTCAAAATCATCTTCATATTCAATTTCTTCTACTGGTAACTTCTTTATAAAGGTGCTAAACTCTAATTTTTCATACTTTTCTTTTAATTCCTCGTAATTCGGTTCCTCTATTTTATATTTTTCTATATCTATATCCATTGGAACTTCTAGGAAAATAGTACCTAATTTTTTACTTAAATATGCTAGAGTCTCATTTTCCTCTAATTTCTTTTTCAAGGCCTTACCGGAAATATTATCTATATTAGCATATACATTTTCAATAGAATCATATTCACGTATAAGCTTTAAGGCCGTTTTTTCTCCAACACCTGGTACACCTGGAATATTATCTGATGGATCTCCCATTAAACCCTTTACATCTATTAATTGAATTGGTTTTAATTCATATTTTTCCTCTACCAATTCCTCATTATATTCATCTACATCAGTAATACCTCTTCTAGTTAATAAAACTTTTATATTTTCATCAACTAGTTGTAAATAGTCCTTATCTCCAGTAACTAATATAGTGTCATAATTTTCTTCCTGGGCTTTTTTAGCTAAAGTACCAGCAATATCATCTGCTTCATAGCCATCCTGTTCTTCAAATTTAACATTTAAAGAGTTTAAAATATCCTTTAATATTCCAAACTGACTGCTTAATTCAGATGGTGCCTTATCCCTATGACCTTTATAGGCCTCATAGTCCTCATGTCTAAAAGTAGGAGCTGATTTATCAAATACTACACAAATATTGTCCGGCTTATATTCATCTACTACCTTATAATACATATTTAAAAAACCATAAACCCCATTTGTAAAAATTCCATCTTTAGTTGTAAGATTTCTTATTGCATAAAATGCTCTAAAAATTAAACTAGAGCCATCTATTATCATAAATTTTTTATTCATCCTGTCCTCCATACAAACTCTATTATAGTATATACTTTAATGACTTGTAAAACTAGCCGTTAATAATAGAATTTTTCACCTAAAAATGTTATAATAGGTATACACGGGGATGACACTGGTTTCGACGGGGATATTGAATCTGGAATAGCGAGCCGTTTTCGTCTAAAAACGTTAAACATGGGCAAATAAATATAAACGCTGAAGATAATAATTTAGCATTAGCTGCTTAATAGCAGCCTAATAGTCCATTTAAGCTTTCTCGCCGCTTAAATCTGACTTCATAATTAGCGAGAACGTTAGTTGAGAATTCTTCGACTCAACTTCCTATAAGAAGATACCCGATACAATAATTTGTTAATTGTTTAGTGTTGAGGGGAAAATAATACAATTAACTGCGCTCGGAGAGATTCCCTTGGATATATTTTCGGACGTGGGTTCAACTCCCACCATCTCCACCATACATATTATTGGTGTTGAGATAATAATAAAATAAATTTCCAATTAAATATATGATATCTTAAATCATAAATAAAAATGGCATGGACTTTTAATCTCCATGTCTTATTTTTTATAATTTTATATAAATTTATTATAAGCTTAAATCATGTATGGGAAATAAGATTTATTACTACAAATTTATGGAGGTTTTTTATGTATAATTTAAAAAATGATTTAATAAATAAATTAAAGGAAAGAGTAGACTATGAAATAACCGATATTAGCTTCCTTGACGATAGTGACAACACAGAAATTTTTATAGATGATGCAATTCATCAAGAAGTTGCCAGTTTAGGTTTAGATTACGAAGACGAATACGAGTTTTTAGATGAGTATGAAGATGATATAAAAGAACAAATTAGAAATTATATGTATGAAAAATCTCAAAAGCATAAGGAAGACGATCTAATCTAATAAAATTTAAATCTAAGGCTTAAGGAGGAATATTATGGCAGATAAATTAGATATTTTAGTTACCTTAGATGAAAACTATCTTAATCCACTAAAAGTCATGCTTACATCTATTTACTTTAATAATCCAAATGAAAGTTTTAATATTTGGCTTATTCATGAAATAATCCCAAAAGAAAAACTAGATAATCTAAGAAAACTAATAGATTTTTTCCACTGGGAATTAAATGACATAAAAATAGATAATAATTTATTAAAAGATGCTCCTACTAAAAAACAATATCCTAAGGAAATGTATTTTAGATTACTATCCGGAGAAATAATACCTAAAAATATAAATAAAATACTCTATCTTGATCCTGATATTCTCGTTATTAATCCCTTAATTGATTTATGGAATACAGATTTAAACGATTATATGATAGCTGCTTCTACTCATACAGGCATAACCGATATTACTACAGAGATTAATAAAATCCGTCTAGGAAATGACAATAAGTATTATAACTCAGGAGTAATGTTAATGGATTTAAGAAAAACCAGGGAAGTAATTAATTTAAAAGATATTACAAATACTATTAATAAATATGGTAATCAATTATTAT
>DUUN01000840.1 GCA_012841535.1 Gallicola sp.
TAAATCATTTAATTAAAAATAGTTTAACTATTGAAGATTTTGAAAATGATTTTTTAGATATCATAAATAAATTAAATAATTATTTTGATTTACTACAAAATATTTTTAGAATTTTAAAATTAGAATTTACAAATTTTGGAAATATAAAAACAAAGATATATGGTCTATCAAATATTTTTAATTTACCAGAATATAACAACTTAGAAAAAGTTAAAGATTTTTTCCAGTTTATAGATAAAAAAGAAAACTTAGTTAAGCTTCTGGATAAAAATATAGAAGAACATGTTGAAGTGTATATTGGCTCAGAAATAGGAATACCTATTTTAAATGAAAATAGTCTCATACTAACCAATTTATATTTAAACAATTACTATATAGGTAAAATAGGTGTTATTGGACCCTTAAGGATGGATTATAAGAACACAATAGTGACCCTTTATAATATATCTTGGAAAATAGTTAATATGATAGATTAAAAGAGGTGATAAAGTGGCTAAAAACAAGAAAAATAACGAAACTTTTGATTCTGATGAAAATAAAGAAAATTTAATTAATAATGATGAGGTATCAGAAGAAGTTGAAAACAATGAAAATGAATTAATTGAAGAGAATGAAAGTCTTAAAAATTCATTAACAATTTTACAAGCAGATTTTATAAACTTTAAAAGAAGAATAGAAAATGAAAAATCACAATCTATATCTTTAGCAAATGAAGGTTTAATTTTAAAATTACTTCCAATTGTTGATGATTTAGAAAGAGCTTATGAAAACAAGCTACAAGAAGATGAGTTTTCTGATGGAATTAAAATTATCTTAGATAATTTTAAAGAAATATTAAAAAAAGAAGGGCTTGAAGAAATAGAATCAAAAGATACTTTATTTGATCATAATGTTCATCAAGCTATATTAGTTGAAAAAAATGATGATGTAGAGTCCGGTTACATTATAGACACTCTACAAAAAGGTTATAAATTAAACGGAAAAGTTATAAGACCTAGTATGGTCAAAGTTAGTGAATAATTTAGGAGGATATAATTATGGGAAAAATTATAGGTATAGACTTAGGAACAACAAATTCAGCAGTAGCTGTAATGGAGGGAGGTACTTCTACAATAATTCCAAACGTAGAAGGTAATAGAACAACTCCTTCAGTAGTAGCATTTACAAAAGACGGTGAAAGATTAGTTGGGGAAACTGCTAAAAGACAAGCCATTACTAATCCAAATAGAACAATTTCTTCTATTAAAACACATATGGGAACTGATTTTAAAGTTGATATTGACGGAAAAAATTATACACCAGAAGAAATTTCTGCCATGATATTACAAAAATTAAAAACAGATGCAGAAAGTTATTTAGGAGAAACAATCACTGAAGCAGTAATAACAGTTCCAGCTTATTTTACAGATAGCCAAAGACAAGCTACAAAAGACGCTGGAAAAATTGCAGGTCTAAATGTAAAAAGAATTATTAACGAGCCTACTGCTGCAGCTTTAGCTTACGGAATGGATAAAGACCATGACCAACATAAAATAATGGTATACGATTTAGGTGGAGGTACTTTTGACGTATCTATTCTAGAAGTAGGAGATGGTGTTTTTGAAGTACTAGCTACTAGAGGTAATAACAAGCTTGGTGGAGATGATTTTGATAATATAATTATCGACTATTTAGCAGATGAATTCAAAAAAGAAAATGGAATTGATTTAAGACACGACCCAACGTCTTTACAAAGATTAAAAGACGCTGCTGAAAAAGCTAAAAAAGAATTATCTTCAACTTTAAGTTCAAATATTAACTTACCATTTATTACAGCAATTAATGGTGTACCTGCTCATTTAAATATGGATTTAAGTAGATCTAAATTTGAAGATTTAACTTCCGCTTTAGTTGAAAAAACTACAATCCCTGTTAAAGAAGCATTGAAGGATGCTGGTCTTTCTGCAAGTGATATTCAATCAGTTTTATTAGTAGGTGGTTCTACTAGAATACCTGCAGTACAAGAATCCGTTAAAAAATTAATAGGTAAAGATCCACAAAAAGATATAAACCCTGACGAATGTGTTGCAATGGGTGCTGCTATACAAGGTGGAGTTTTAAGTGGAGAAGTTAAAGATTTACTATTATTAGACGTTACTCCATTGTCATTAGGAATTGAAACATTAGGTGGAGTTACAACTAAATTAATAGAAAGAAATACAACTATTCCAACTAAAAAGAGTCAAGTATTTACTACAGCTGCTGATGGTCAAACAAATGTAGAAATTGTAGTACTACAAGGTGAAAGAGAAATGGCGGCAGATAATACTTTACTTGGTAAATTTACTTTAGCTGATATACCAGCTGCTCCAAGAGGAGTTCCTCAAATTGAAGTTACTTTCGATATAGATGCTAATGGAATAGTAAATGTAACAGCAAAAGATTTAGGCTCTGGAAAAGAACAAAAAATGACAATTTCTTCTTCTACTAAACTTACAGATGAAGAAATACAACAAAAAGTTAATGATGCTGAAAAATTTGCAGAAGAAGACAAAAAGAAAAAGGAATTAATTGAAAGCAAGAATAATGCCGAATCTGTTATATATCAAACAGAAAAAACAATTAAAGACTTAGGTGATAAAATTTCAGCTGACGAAGTTGAAAATATAAATAGTAAAATTAAAGACCTAAGAGATGTTATTACTGGTGAAGATGCTGAAACAATTAAAAATAAAACTGAGGATTTAACTCAAGAACTTTACAAAATGTCTGAAAAACTTTATGGTCAACAAGGTTCACAAGAAGGTGCTCAACAAAATCCAGAAGATGATGTTGTTGACGCTGACTATGAAGTAGTTGATGATGAAGAGGATAAGTAGTATTATAGATAATATTGTTATATAAATAAAGGCTCATGTTTTCATGAGCCTTTATTAGTGTATTGAACAAATCTATATTTTTAGTAGAATATTTAAGAAAGATATTTTAAGGTTGGTGTATTAATGAAAGATTTATATGAAATCTTAGAGGTAGATAGAAACTCATCAAAAGAAGATATAAAAAAAGCATATAGAAAATTAGCTAAAAAGTATCATGCTGATTTAAATCCCAATGATGATGAAGCTCAAGAAAAATTTAAAGAAATTAATTTCGCTTATGAAGTTTTAAGTGATGACGAAAAAAAATCCAAATATGATTTATATGGTGAAGCAGCATTTACAAATGGCGGTATGGGACCAAATGACTTTACTATGGATTTTTCAGATTTATTTGGAGATATTTTTGATATATTTGGTGGAGGTTTTTCTAGAAAAACTAGAAATCCTAATGCACCACAAAAAGGTTCAGACATTCAATTAAAAGTACAATTAACTTTTGAAGAAGCTGTTTTTGGAGTAGAAAAGGAAATTTCTGTAAGAAGAATGGAAACATGTGATGAATGTAATGGTACTGGAGCTGAAAAAGGAACTGATAAAAAAATCTGTGATAAATGCCACGGAAGTGGTCAAGTAAGATATACTCAACAATCGGCATTTGGAACATTTGTTAGAACTGCTACATGTGATAAATGCCATGGCAGTGGAGAAATTATAGAGAAAAAATGTCATAAATGCAAGGGAAAAGGTCAAATACGTACAAGTAAATCCTTAAAGGTAAAAATACCTGCCGGTGTAGATAATGATTCTGTAATTAATCTACGAAGTGAAGGTAATGCAGGAGTAAATGGAGGACCTAATGGAGATTTATATTTAATTTTAGAAGTGCAACCTCATGATTTCTTCCAACGTTCAGGATATGATATTTACTTTAGATTGCCTATAACCTTTACTCAGGCAGCTTTAGGTGCAAAAATAGATGTACCTTTATTAAAAGGAATTGAAGAGTTTGAAATTCCTGCGGGGACTCAAACTGGCACAAGATTCAGATTGAAAAATAAAGGGGTACAAATTCTAAACAGAAAAAATAATGAACATGGTGATTTATATTTTGATGTACAAATAATAACCCCTACAAAACTAAACAACAAACAAAAAGAATTACTGTTGGAATTTTCTAAAATAACTGATGAAGATTATAAAGAAAGCAAAGGTAAAAAAAGTATTTTTGATAAAATAAAGGATAAATTTGATGTTGGAAACTAATAGATGGTCCGAGATTATAATTAACACTCCTAAAGATTTTGAAGATATTATATATTCTATATTATATGACTATAATATCTCGACTTTTGAAATAATTGATTATAGAACTATGGATGAAATAAAAGAAACAAAACCCTATTGGGTTGAACTACAAGATGATTTAATACCTAAATACGAATTAATAACAATTAAACTATATTTGTCTGAAAGCGAATTTGATGAAAAGAAAATATTAGATTTGAAAAACTCTTTAATAAATTTAGATAAGGCTATAGAATTTAATGTAAATAATAAAATAAAGGATAAAGATTGGTCTGAAGAGTGGAAAAAATTCTACAAACCATTTAAAGTTGGTGAGAGAGTAATTATTAAACCTTCTTGGGAAGAATACAAATCCAAAGAAAATAATGTAATAATCAATATTGATCCTGGAATGGCATTTGGTACTGGAACTCATGAAAGTACCTATTTATGCATTGAAGAATTACAAAATATTGGTTTGAAAAATAAGAAAGTCTGTGATATTGGATGTGGATCTGGTATATTATCAATAGTTGCTGCAAAATTAGGAGCTAATAGAGTCACAGCAATAGATATAGATCCTATAAGTGTAAAAACCACTAAAGAAAACTCTATTTTAAATCATACCAATAGTGTAATTTCTGTTTATGAAGGTGATTTATTAAATACAGTTAGTGAAAACTACGATATTTTCATTGCTAATATTCTTCCTAATGTAATATTGGATTTAATACCTAATGTAGGAAAAGTAATTAATGACAATGGCTTAATAATTACTTCAGGTATTATTAAAGAAAAATCGAATTTAATAGTATCAAAATTACAAGAATATAATTTTGAAATAGTAAATATTACTAATAAAGGAGAATGGGTTTGTATCCTGGCTAAATATAATGCATAGAATTTTTAGAACAAGTGAAGATATTATTAATAATAATATAATAGTTGATGGTGAAGATTTTCATCATTTAAAAAATGTATTACGTATTAAAAAAAATGAAAAACTAGAAATTGTTATTAATGAGAATCTATATATAGTAGAAGTGTCGAATTTAGAAAAAAACAGAATTATTACTAACATTTTAAACTATAATGAGATTGAGGGAGAGATTTTAAATATTCATCTTTATCAAGGGTTAACTAAATCCGATAAATTTGATTTTATAATACAAAAATCTGTAGAATTAGGAGTTAAAAGTATTACTCCTTTAATAACTAATAGGGTTATTGTTAAATTAAATAATAAAAATACCGAAAAAAAATTAGTCAGGTTTAATAAAATATCTAAACAAGCTGCTTCCCAATCCCATAGAAATTATATTCCTAAAGTATTTGAACCAATAAATTTATTAGATATATCTTTAGAAAAAGATGAATTAGGGCTACTCGCATATGAATCTTCAGATAACTATACATTGAAGGATATTCTAGTAAACTCTAAAACAAAGAATATTAAAATTATAATAGGACCTGAAGGTGGTTTTGATAAAGATGAAATTTCTTCTTTGGAAGAGAAAGGTTTTAATACAATATCTTTAGGAAAAAGAATATTAAGAACAGAAACTGCTCCTATAACTATGTTATCAATATTACAATACGAAATAGGAGATATTAATAGGTGATTTATGAAAAAAGTAAGTTTTTTAACTTTAGGATGCAAAGTTAACCAATATGAAACCGAAGCAATGATGGAACTATTTTCTAATAAGGGTTATGAAGTATCAAACAATGATGAGATTTGCGATATTTATGTAATTAATACCTGTACAGTTACAAATTTAAGCGATAGAAAGTCAAGACAATTTATATCAAAGGCTAAAAGTAAAAATCCCCAGGCAATTATTGCAGCTGTAGGATGCTACTCACAAGTTAGTACAGAGGAAGTCTTAGCTATAGATGGAATAAATGTAGTTTTAGGCACAAACAATAGAGCAAAAATTGTTGAATACTGCGAAGAAGCCATGAAAACTAACAAAATAATAAATAAGGTTGAAAATATTAAAACCAATAAGGACTTTGAATCTTTATCTATAACAAAACAAAATCATATGACTAGAGCCTATATAAAAATACAGGAAGGCTGTAGTCAATTTTGCTCTTATTGTATTATTCCTTATGCTAGGGGACCAATACGTTCTAGAAATTTAGACGAAATATACGAAGAGGCTTTATTATTATCTAAAAACAACTTTAAAGAAATTATTTTAACTGGTATACATGTTGCTTCTTATGGATTAGATTTTAAAAACAATATTTCATTAGTAGATGTAATTGAAAAAATAGCAACTATTAATAGTATAAAGCGGATACGATTAAGTTCCTTAGAACCAAGAATTATAACTGACGACTTTTTATACAGAGTAAAAAATACAAATAAATTTTGTGATCACTTTCATTTATCTTTACAAAGTGGCTCTGATAAAATTCTAAAACTAATGAATAGAAAATACGACACTAAGGAATACCTGGAAAAAGTTAAATTAATTCGTAAATATTTTCCTAATGCTGGTATAACTACAGATATAATTGTTGGTTTTCCAAATGAAGAAGAAGAAGATTTCCAAGAAACCTTAGAATTTGTTAATACAGTTGGATTTTCAAAAATTCATGTATTCAAATATTCACCAAGAAGTGGAACAAAAGCTGCAAAAATGGAAAATCAAATAGACGGCAATATAAAAAAAGCCAGAAGTTCACTTTTAATTGATGAATCTAAAAAACTTACTAATCAGTTTTTAAACAAATTTATCGGTGATGATGTAGAGGTTCTTTTTGAAGAAAAAAATGATAGTAAAATAATGAATGGTTATTCTACTAATTATATTAGAGTGTCTACAAATTATAACAAAGATTTTATAAATAAAATCACAAAAATTAAAATTACCGATATACAAGATGAGGGAGTTTTTGGTATAATTAATTAATAGGAGGTGAATTTAATGGATTGTATATTTTGTAAAATTGCAAATAAGGAAATTAATTCCGATATTATTTATGAAGATGAAAAAATAATTGCTTTTAACGATTTAAATCCTCAAGCACCTACTCATTTTTTAGTTATTCCAAAAAAACATATAATATCTGCAAATTATATCGATGAATCTAATATTGATATTATTGCTCATATTATGATGGTTATTCCAAAATTAGCTAAAGAACTAGGATTTGATAATTCAGGATATAGAATTGTCAATAATTGTGGAAAAGATGGAGGTCAGTCTGTAGACCATATTCATTATCATGTTCTTGCAGGCAGACAATTACAATGGCCACCAGGCTAAAATTCTTGCAATTAACATCTATATGAGTTATACTATTATAGTATTATTCTGCTCATTAAGAGCACTCTTGCAAGAGAAGAGGGGAGGGATAACCTATGGCAGAAATTAAAGTTGGTGAAAATGAATCATTAGATAGCGCTTTAAAAAGATTTAAAAGACAATGTGCTAGATCTGGTGTTTTATCTGAATATAGAAAAAGAGAGCATTACGAAAAACCAAGTATTAAAAAGAAAAAGAAATCAGAAGCAGCAAGACGTAAGAAAGCTAAAAGAGGTTAATATAGTTAATTAATGTCCAGTAAAAACTGGACATTTTTATTTGCTCCTTATATTTTGGGTATAAAATGTTAAAGGAGGCTAATATGAAAAAGTATTTTTTGATTATTATGGTTTTAGTTTTAGGATATTGTATTAATACAGAATCTTTTGCCAAAGATTATAATAATTATGACTTAAATCAACAGTGTACAGTATCTGCTGGAAATAATTATACAAATAATGAAATAAATACTAGTATTTTTGCAAGAAATTTAAATCACTTTACATTTAAATCTTCTAATAATAATTTTTTCAACAATTTACTTGAGAATATTTCAAATCCAATTATTAGCGGATTATTACTAATTATTTCAATAATAGCAATAATTATCGAAATATTTTTACCTACATACGGAATAGCTGGAATAATATCTATAATTTCTATTGTATTATTTTTTGCAGGAAATTTTCTCTATGGTGATACAGACATAATAGATTTAATTATCTTTATAGTAGGTTGTATTCTTATAGCAATAGAAATTCTAGTACCAGGATTTGGAATTCCGGGAATTGCCGGTATAGTTCTTATTGTTTTAGGAGTAATATTATCCATGTCAAATTTATACATCGGATTACTATCTATTAGTATTGCCTCGATAATAGGTTTTTTAGTACTTATTGCTATAATAAAAAAGGGATATAGAAGTAAATTATTTAATAAGATAGTATTAGACAAGGAAATTAAGTCATCTACTTCATCAGATAATAAACATTTATTAGGAAAAGTAGGAAAAACTATAACTCCTTTAAGACCTTCTGGTACAGTAGAAATAGAAGATAAAAAAATAGATGTTTTAACTGAAGGTGAGTTTATAGATAAAGATGAAAAAGTTAAAATTATAAATATTGAAGGTTTTAAAATTTTTGTAAGGAGGTATTATGATTAGTTTTAGTAGTTTTGGTATAATAATTATTGCAGTACTTGTATTTCTATTTTTAATTTTATTTTTTACTTTTGTTCCTGTAGGTTTATGGATAACAGCATTTTTTTCAGGAGTAAAGGTAAAAATTTCAACTCTAATTGGTATGAGACTTAGGAGGGTAGCGCCAAGTAGAATTATAAACCCTTTAATTAAAGCTACAAAAGCAGGGTTAATTTTAAGTACTAACCAATTAGAAGCTCATTATTTAGCAGGTGGTAATGTAAATACATTAGTTGATGCATTAATAGCTGCTCAAAGAGCTGAAATACCCTTAGATTTTGATAGAGGGGCTGCTATAGATTTAGCAGGTAGAAATGTTTTAGAAGCTGTTCAAGTATCAGTTAACCCTAAAGTAATTGAGACTCCTCAGATTTCTGCAGTAGCTATGAATGGAATAGAAGTCATTGCTAAAGCAAAGGTTACTGTTAGAGCTAATATTGACAGATTAGTTGGGGGAGCAGGAGAAGAAACTATAATTGCTAGAGTTGGCGAAGGTATTGTAACTACAGTCGGTTCAGCACAAAGTCATTCAGATGTTTTAGAAAATCCTGATTCAATATCCCAAACAGTCCTTTCAAAAGGTTTGGATTCCGGTACTGCTTTTGAAATATTATCAATTGATATTGCAGACGTAGATGTAGGAAGAAATATAGGTGCTAAACTTCAAACAGACCAAGCTGAGGCAGATAAGAGAATAGCACAGGCTAAAGCTGAAGAAAGAAGGGCTATGGCTGTAGCTTTAGAGCAAGAAATGTTAGCTGAAATTAGAAAAATGCGTGCAAAAGTTGTTGAAGCAGAGACAAAAGTACCTATTGCTATTTCGAATGCATTAGAAAGTGGTAACCTTGGTGTAATGGACTATTATAGAATGGAAAACATTAAGGCGGATACAAATATGCGTTCATCAATATCCGGAATTGATAATAGTAACGAAAATGACACCTCAAAATAGGTGATAGTATGGATATTATATTTTTAATTATTTTAATTGTAGCTTCTACTATATATAGCTCAAATAAAAAAATTAATAAGGAAAAGAAAAAGCAGGTTAAAAGAACTAGACCAGTAAAAAATATGGAACATATTTATACAAAAAATAAGAAAAAGAAAAACAGCATTAAAACAAAAAATATAGAAAAAGAATTATCTATTGATGAAAATATTAAGGATAGTATAAAGGAAAATATTAAAGATAGTTTATCTTCCTATGTAGAACTTGAAAAAATAAAAAATGATGATACTTTAAAAGAAGACTATATTAAAGTTGAATTATTAGATGATATAAAAAAAGACTTTAAAAATAATCCAAAAAAAGCTTTTATTTATTCAGAAATTTTTAATAGAAAATATTAATAACTTGATATTTTAGAGGATTTTTGCTATAATTTAGTTAGAAAAATATTGTTTATTTCGGAGTGGGATTTTCCCACTCTTATTTATTTATTTAATTAGGAGGTATGATGAATAAAAAAGATTTATTAGACCTATGTTGGAAAGAATTTAAACCTATAGTAACTAATTTAGGATTTATTTTAGATGATATTGAATATGTAAAAGAACCTAAAGGAAATGTACTTAGAGTTTATATTGATAAAGATCAAGGTACCATAAATATAGACGATTGTGAAAAATCAAGTAAAGTCATCAGTGACAAACTGGATGAAATAGACCCAATTGATGAACAATACTATTTAGAAGTGTCTTCTCCAGGAATAGATAGACCTTTTAAAAATAATAGAGATTATTCTAAAAATATTGGAAACTTAGTAATTGTAAAATTTTATGCACCTGTAGATGGGGAAAAGGAAATTATAGGAAAATTAATAGATTTTAATGATGAATCTATTACATTAGAAAGAAAAGATAAGACTAGTAATTATGAAAGAAAAAAAATAGCTACAATTAGATTATCAATATTTTAATAGGAGAGACAAATGAATCAAGAATTTATTAATGCATTAAACGAAATTGAAAGAAATAAAGGAATTTCAAGTGATGTAATAATAGATGCATTAGAAAAAGCTTTAATTAAAAGCTATGAAAAAAATTTTGATGATAATGCAAATGTATCTGTTTCTGTCAGTAGAGATACTGGGGAAGCAAAGATATTCTCAATAAAAACAATTGTTGAAGAAGTCGATGATAAAATTACTGAAATATCGTTAGATGAAGCTCATTTAATTAATAGTAATTTAAATATTGGAGATGAGGTAACCGTTGAAGTAACTCCAAAAAACTTCGGTAGAATTGCAGCACAAACTGCAAGAAATATTGTCATTCAAAAAATAAAAGATGCTGAAAGAGAAATTGTTTATAACGAATTTATAAACAGAGAAAAAGAAATTATAACTGGTATTATTCAAAGAATTGACCATGGTATTATTTACGTAGACTTAGGAAAAGTCGAAGGTATTGTTCCCTTAAGTGAACAAATTCCAAATGAGGAATATAAAGTAAATGACCGATACAAATTCTATATAAAAGAAGTAAAAAATACAACTAAGGGAGCACAGGTAATACTATCAAGATCAGATACTGGACTAGTTAAAAGACTTTTAGAATTAGAAGTTCCTGAAATACATGATGGAATTGTAGAAATATTCTCTATTTCTAGAGAGGCTGGCTCCCGTACAAAATTAGCTGTATTTACCAGAGATGAAAATATAGATCCTGTAGGAGCTTGTGTAGGCTTTAAAGGTACTAGAGTAAAAGCAATTGTTGATGAATTAAATGGGGAAAAACTAGATATAATAATTTGGGACAAGGACATTAAGGTATTTTTAGCAAATAGTTTAAGTCCAGCTGAAGTTTTAAAAGTATTTGTCAATGAAAAAGAAAAAATAGCTCGAATTATTGTAGATAGTGGCCAATTGTCATTAGCAATTGGAAAAGAAGGACAAAATGCTAGATTAGCTGCCAAGCTTACAAACTGGAAAATAGATATAAAGGGAACAGAACAATATTTAGAAGGAATTGAAAACAACAGTATTGTTGCTGAATTCCCAGAAGAAGAAGAGTATATTAATAATTTATTAGGTGATATTTAAATGAAAGTTAAAAAAATACCAATGCGTAAATGTGTAGCTTGTGGTTTAAACAAGCCTAAAAAAGATTTACTAAGAATTGTTAATAACAAGGAAGAGGGTGTATTAATAGACCCTACAGGTAAAAAAAATGGTAGGGGAGCTTATATCTGTAAAGATATAAATTGTGTTGAATTAGCTAAAAAGAACAAAAATATAAATCATGCATTAAAAGCTGAAATTAACGAAGAAATATATAAGGAGATTGCAAATTATGTAATGGATTCGGAATAGAGAGGAGCAACAAATATGAAAAAAATCAGAATATATGAGATAGCTAAAGAACTTAATGTATCTGCAAAAGAAATTATTTCTGAATTAAACAAGTTAAATATAGATGTGAAAAGCCACATGTCATCAATTGAAGGTGATGTTATAGATAAGGTATATAGTGTATTTTCTAAAAATAATACGCGTAAAAACAATAACGATAAAAATGCTAAAAATACAAATTCAGTAAAAAAATCTAATAAAAAAGACAATATAATTAAAAAAAATCAATATAATAAAAAGGATAAAATTACTAAGGAAACACAACCTGGTAAAAGGGATAAGGTCATAAAAGAAAGTCAAACTAACAAAATTAATAAAGGTCAAGATAATAAAAATAAAAAAGATTTTTCAAAAAATAAAAAGAAAAAAACCAATGACAGTAAGAAAAAAATAAACGAAGATCATTTTAAAAATTTACAAAAAGCTAAACCTAAACATAAAAGTAAAAGTAAGGCGAAAAAGAAAGCCTCTGATACTCCTAATCTTGAAGGAATTGTAAATGTAACAGAATCAGGCGCTATTGAAATTCCTGAAACTATAATAGTTAAAGATTTTGCTGCTGCTATAGGAGTATCTGTTAATCAAGTTATATCTAAGCTTATTCAGTTAGGTATTATGGCTTCACAAAATCAAGAATTAGATTTTGAAAATGCTGAGTTAATAGGTTTGGAATTTGATAAAGAAATTGTTTTAAAATCTGATGATGAAGAAAGTATGGAGGACATCTTTGATTTAGATTATGAAGATAAAGAAGAAGATATGCTTCCTAGACCTCCTGTTGTTACAGTTATGGGCCATGTTGACCATGGTAAAACATCTTTATTGGACAGTATTAGAAATACACATGTTACAAAAAGAGAAGCCGGTGGAATAACTCAACATATAGGAGCCTATACAGTAAGAATCAATGATGACAAAATTGTATTTTTAGACACACCTGGACATGAAGCTTTTACTGCTATGCGTTCTAGAGGGGCTCAAGTTACAGATTTAGCTATACTTGTTGTAGCTGCAGATGATGGTGTAATGCCTCAAACAATTGAAGCTATAAATCATGCAAAAGCTGCTGATGTACCAATTATTGTTGCAATTAATAAAATGGACAAAGAAGGTGCAAATGTTGACAGAATAAAACAAGAGTTATCTGATAATGGTTTAGTACCTGATGATTGGGGTGGAGATGCTATTTGTGTACCTGTTTCAGCACGTACAGGTCAAGGAATAGATGATTTACTAGAAATGGTAGCAACTGTTGCTGAAATGGAAGAGCTTAAAGCAAATCCTAATAGAGCTGCTGTTGGTACTGTTATAGAAGCTCAATTAGATAAGGGTAGAGGACCAACTGCAACAGTACTTGTACAAAAAGGAACATTAAGATCTGGAGATATAGTTGTATCTGGTGTTTCAAGTGGCCGTATAAGAGCTATGTTTGATGACAGAGGTAAAAAAATTAAAAAGGCAGGACCTTCTATACCTGTTTTAATTTTAGGTCTTTCAGATGTACCTGAAGCTGGAGATTTTATATATGTTGCGAAAGATGAAAAAACAGCTCGTTCCTATGCTGAAAAAGCAAAGAATTTTATAAAGGCGGATATGGTAAAATCATCTTCAAATATTAAATTAGATGATCTATTTAATCAAATATCAGATGGTACCATTAAAGATTTAAATATTATTATTAAAACCGACGTTAGAGGAACAATAGATGCAGTTAAACAATCCTTTGAAAAGTTAAGTAATGAAGAGGTAAAGGTAAATATTATTCATGGTGCAGTAGGTGGTATTACTGAATCTGATGTTAACCTAGCAGCTGCTTCTAATGCAATTATTATTGGCTTTAATGTTAGACCTTCTCAAAGTGCTATTGATTTAGCTAATTATGAGAATATAGATATTAGAACCTATAGAGTTATTTATGATGCAATTGAAGATATAAAAAATGCAATTAGAGGAATGTTGGCTCCAAAATATGTTGAAGAAGTAATTGGTAGAGCAGAAGTTAGAGCTATATTCAAAGTTCCTAATGTTGGTTCTGTTGCAGGTATATATGTCCTTAATGGTAAAATAACTAGAAATGCAACTATTCGATTAATCAGAAATGATATTGTTGTACATGAAGGGGAAATATCATCATTAAAAAGATTTAAGGATGACACAAAAGAACTTGCAGCTGGATTTGAAGGCGGACTTGGTTTAGAAAATTATAATGACGTAAAAGAAAATGATATTTTAGAAGCATATATAATGAAGGAAGTTAAAAAATAGGTGATTTTATGAATCAAAAAAGAGTTAATCGTATTTCATCTGAAATTAATAAAGTAATATCCCATTGTTTGTACAATACAATTAAAGATCCTAATTTAGATCCACTTTATACTGGAATTACCGGAGTTAAGGTAACTAATGATTTAAGCTTTGCAACAATATATATTAGTGTAATTGGAGACGACCAAAAAAAATCTGACACTCTAAAGGGTTTTGAAAATGCTAAGGGATATTTAAAAAGAGAAATTAGTAAAAATGTAAAGTTAAGACATACTCCGGAATTAATATTTAAAATTGATGATTCTACAGAACGTGGAATGCATATAGAAAATATAATAAACGAATTAAATAAAACGGGTAATACGGATGAATGATTTATTTATTAAATTTAAAGAAATAATTGCAAAATATAATTCATTTGCAATTATTTCTCATTTAAGTCCCGATGGTGATAATATAGGAGCCATAAAATCATTATATTTATTCTTAAAAGATTTAAATAAAGAAGTCTATCCCCTACAATTTGATAAAATTCCTGATAATCTAAGCTTTATTACAGAAAATATTCCCTTTACAACAAATGATAAACTTACAGTAGATGTGGTAATCGCTGTTGATTGTGGTGATAAAAAAAGATTAGGAAACATAGACTATACTTTTAGTAATTCTAAAGAAATTATAAAAATCGATCATCATATTTCCGGAGAAAATTATGGAACTCTAAATATAGTGGATTCTGAAATTTCTTCTACTTGTGAACTTATTTCAGAAATGTTTTTTAATTTGAATATAAAAATAACACCTGAAATTTCTACTGCTTTATTACTTGGTATTTTAACTGATACAGGAAGATTTTTATATGAACGTGCAAATGAAAATACTTTTCAGATTACAGCAAAATTAATAAAAAATGGTGCTGAAAAAAACTTATTAATGAAAAAAATATTTCAATCTAATAAATTAAATGCACTAAATGCAATGAATATTATTAATAATAATGCTAAGTTCTACTATGACAATCATTTAGTTATTACTTTTGTTACAAAAGATTTTTTAGCTAAGTATAATTTGGAAATTTCTGATGTAGAAACTGCCATTAACTATTTTAGAGACGCAGATGAAGTGGAAGTTTCATGTATGCTAAAAGAAAAGGAAAACAATAATTTTAAGGTTAGTTTTAGAAGTAAGAATTATGTAGATGTAAATTTAATTGCCAATTATTTTAATGGTGGAGGGCATAAATTTGCCTCTGGATGTGTTATTAAGGGTAATTTAAAACAAGTAGAGGATAAAATAATTGAAAGATTCAAAACAATTAACTGGCAATAATATCGATGGAGTGATAAATATCTTTAAAGAACCTGGCTATACTTCACATGATATTGTTGCTATTTTAAGGAAAGTTTTAAAAACAAAAAAAGTTGGTCATGCTGGTACATTGGATCCTAACGTTAGTGGTGTTCTACCTATTTGTATTGGAAAAGGCACAAAAATCAGTCAATACCTAATGAATTTTGGTAAAACTTATGTTGGTGAAATAACTTTTGGAATAGAAACCGACACTGAGGATATTTGGGGAAATATTACAAGAACTAACAATGAGCCAGCAGATTTTAAAGTTTTTGAAAAAAATTTATTAAAATATAATAACGCTGAAATAAAACAAATTCCTCCAATGTATTCAGCTGTAAAGGTTAATGGAAAAAGATTATATGAATTAGCGCACAAAGGCCTATCAATAGAAAGAAAAGAAAGACTTGCTAAAATATATGAAACAAAAATATTAAGAAAGTATAATAATAAGATTGTTTTGGAAATTAGTTGTTCAAAGGGAACCTATATTAGAACTTTTATTAAAGATATATGTATAGAATCTGGAACAATAGGTACTATGTCAAATCTTATTAGAACTCAAGCAGGAGGTCTTAGTATAGTTAATGCTTTAACTATAGATCAAGTAAAAGAATTAGCTAACTGTAATATTAATGATTTTATTATTCCTATTGATAAAGCCCTTAATTCTTTTGAAAAATTTAATTTACCTAGTAAATATTTTAAAAGAATTATAAATGGTGTTAAAATTAATGTAGGAGATTTTTATACAGATAATTTACTTTTAATATATTGCTCTAATGAATTTATTGGTTTAGGCATTATAAAAAATATTGAAGGAAATAACTATCTAAAAATACAAAATATGTTCTACAGAGGTATACATGAAAATAGTTAAAGTTTCAAATGATATAATTGTGAAAGATAATATAGTTTTTGGTTTAGGTAATTTTGATGGAATACATCGTGGTCATAGATTTTTAATAGATAAAGTTAAAGAAATATCTACTAAAAATAACTATAAATCTGGTATATTATTATTTACTGAGCATACAAAGGATATATTAAATCCAAAAAACCCTATACCTAAATTAACTAATACAAATGACAAAATTGATATACTGTCTGATTTAAATATAGATTATATTTTCCTAATTAATTTTGAATCTATTTCTAATTTAACCCCTAATCAATTTATATGTTTTTTAACTAATAATTTAAATTGTAAGGGAATAGTTGTAGGTAATGACTACAGATTTGGTAAAAAAGCAATGGGGGATACTAAATTATTGAAACAATTATGTTGCGAAAATAATATTATTTTAAATATAATAGATACGGTAAAAGATAAAAATATTAATGTAAAAAGTACAAATATAAGAAATTATATTAATGAAGGAATGATTACTGAGGCCAATAAATTACTCGGTAGAAATTATTTTATTACTGGAAATGTAATACACGGAGAAAAAAGAGGTAGAGAATTAGGGTTTCCCACAGCTAATATGATTAACGACTATAACTATGTCCTTCCAAAAGAAGGTGTTTATTACACTAAAACTACAATAATTAGCAAGGATTTCCAAAAAAAGTATGATTCGCTGAGTTTTATTGGAAACAATATTACATTTAATGAATTTGATAAAAAAATCGAAACATTTCTATTTGATTTTTCTAATAATATATATGGAGAAAAAATTAGAGTTGAGTTTATAGATTTTATAAGACAAAATTATAAATTTAATTCTAAGTTTGAATTAATAAATCAAATGAATAAAGATGTAGATTTTGTAAAAAATTACAATAAAAATTTACATTTTTAACTATTTATGATATTATAATTCGGTAGGTACTGTAACGTTGGATATCGACTCCTCAACGAATCCAATAGTTATGGTGAATTAAAATTTAGGAGGAAAATTATGTTTACAGCAGAAGACAAAAAAAGAATAATTGATGAATATAAAACAGTAGAAGGAGACACTGGGTCACCAGAAGTTCAAATAGCTTTATTGACTTATAGAATAAACTATTTAACAGAACATTTGAAAACTCATAAAAAAGACCATCATTCTAGAAGAGGATTATTTAAAATGATTGGTAAAAGAAGGGGTTTACTTAAATATCTACAAAATAAAGATATCAATAGATACCGTGAATTAATTAAAAAATTAAACATTAGAGGTTAATTTCGGTTAATTTTTACACTAATAAGAGCGGTTCAACGCTCTTATTTTTAAATGTTTTAAAATCTAAAGGAGATTTAAATGATAAAAGAATATAAATATGACTTGCTTGGAAAAGAAATAATAGTAACTATTGGAAAAGTTGCTAAACAAGCAAATGGTTCCTGTACAATTCAATGTGGAGAAACTGTAGTTTTAGTTACAGCAACAGCATCGAAAGAACCTCGTGAAGGAATAGATTTTTTTCCTTTAAGCTGTGATTTTGAAGAAAAATTATATGCAGTTGGGAAAATACCGGGTGGTTTTATTAAAAGAGAAGGTAAGGCTAGTGAAAAAGCAGTTCTAACATCTAGATTAATTGACAGGCCTTTAAGACCATTATTTCCAGAAGGCTACAGAAATGATGTTCAAGTTATAGCAACTGCTTTGTCTGTAGATCAAGACAATACCCCAGACATACTTGCAATGATTGGTTCTTCAATAGCTTTAAGTATTTCTGATATTCCTTTTAATGGACCTACTGGTTCAGTATCTGTAGGTATGATAGATGGAAAAATCATCATAAATCCTACTCAAGAGGAAAGGGAAAACTCATCTCTTGACTTAACTGTTGCCGGTACAAAAGATGCAATTATGATGGTAGAAGCTGGTTGTCATAAACTAACTGAAGCCGAAGTATTAGAAGCGATTTTAACTGCCCATGAATCAATAAAGGGAATTTGTTCTTTTATTGAAGATATTCAAAAGGATTGTGGTAAAGAAAAAATAGAGTTTATACCACCTGAAATAGATCAAGACTTAGTAGCTACAGTTACAGAATACTGTAAAGGCGATTTAGTTAGCGCTCTTAGAAATGCTGATAAGGTACAGAGAGAAGAAGACACAGATAAAGTTATACAGGATACTTTAAATCATTTTTCAGAAATTTATGAAGATAGAGAAAAAGAAATCAAATCTATATTAGAAAATATTCAAATAGAAGAAATACGTAGATTAATCATAGAGGAAGAAGTTAGACCAGATAATAGAAAATTAGATGAAATAAGACCTATTTCATGTGAGAGAAGATTATTGCCAAGAGCTCATGGCTCTGGATTATTTACAAGAGGACAAACTCAAGTATTATCCGTAGCTACTTTAGGTTCTCCTAGTGATGTTCAAATCTTAGATGGATTATTAGAGGAAGATAATAAAAGATACATGCATCAATATAATTTTCCACCTTATAGCGTTGGAGACACTAGACCATTAAGAGGGCCAGGAAGAAGAGAAATAGGACATGGAGCATTGGCAGAAAGGGCACTAATCCCAGTTATTCCTTCAATTGAGAAATTCCCATATACAATTAGAGTTGTATCTGAAGTATTAGAATCTAACGGTTCTAGTTCTCAAGCATCTATTTGTGGATCTACTTTAGCATTACTTGATGCAGGAGTACCTATTGATGAACCTGTAGCAGGTATAGCAATGGGATTAATAAGCGATGGAGAAAAAGTTTCAATTCTTACAGATATTCAAGGACTTGAAGACCATTTTGGAGATATGGATTTTAAAGTAGCAGGAACTAAAGATGGTATTACTGCTTTACAAATGGATATTAAAATAGATGGTATTAATAGGGAAATATTAGAAGAAGCTTTAGAAAAAGCTAAAAAAGCAAGATTATTTATTTTAGATAAAATGAATGCTTTAATTTCAGAGCCAGAAAAAGAAATTTCAAAATATGCACCAAGATTATTAACAATTCAAATTGATCCTGAAAAAATAAGAGAAGTTATTGGACCAGGTGGTAAAGTTATCAATAAAATTATTGAGGAAACAGGCGTAATAATCGATACTAAAGATGATGGTAATATAACTATTACTGCAGAAACTACTGAAAATGGTGAAAAAGCAATTGCCATGATTAAAGATATTATCGCTGAAGTTGAGGAAGGAAAAACATATTTAGGAAAAGTAACTAGAATTACTAATTTTGGAGCTTTTGTTGATGTTTTAAACGGTAAGGAAGGTTTACTTCATATTTCTAAAATTGCTCACGAAAGAATTAATAAAGTTGAAGATGTATTATCTATAGGAGATGAGGTACTTGTTAAAGTAACTGATATAGATAATCAAGGAAGAATCAACCTTTCAAGAAAAGCTTTATTACCAAAGCCTGAAAATAATAATAACAACAACAATAATAATAAATAATATTAAAATGAAACATAGGAAACTATGTTTTTATTTTTTAATGGAGGAAATATGAAAATAAAAATAATTAATAAAAGTAATAATACTTTACCTGAATATGCTACTTTAGGGTCTTCAGGTTTAGATTTAAAAGCTTATCTTCAGGAACCTTTAACTTTAAAACCTTTAGAAAGAAAAATTATACCAACAGGCCTATATATATCTATACCTGTTGGCTATGAAGTCCAAGTTAGAGCAAGAAGTGGCATGGCAATAAAACATGGAATCACTGTAATAAATGGCATAGGAACTATTGACAGCGATTATAGAGGAGAAATTGGAGTTTTATTGGTAAATCTTTCTAATGAGGATTATACTATTAATTCTGGTGACAAAATAGCTCAAATGGTTTTATCTAAGTATGAACAGGTTGAATTTGAACTAGTTGAAAGTTTAGATGATACAGAAAGGAATGCTGGAGGTTTTGGTCATACAGGTTATTAATATGATATAATTTATAATGTCACAAGGAGATATTAAATGGCCACAACAAAAAAAAGTAAAAAGAAAAAAAAGAAGAATTCCAGTGGATTTAATCCAAAAAATATAGTCATTATATTAAGTATATTAATACTAATTTCATATATATTTATAATTGGAAATAATACAGGATATTTGGGAGATTTTTTTAAAAAATA
>DUUN01000369.1 GCA_012841535.1 Gallicola sp.
ATCCTGATTTCTTTGAAATGATAGCGGATGAAGATTTAAGAATCAATGGAATCAACTCAAAAGCCCTATATTGGGCGCATAAAATACCGAGTGATGATAATATTTATGAGTTAGATTATTATTATGATTTTAATGAAATTACATTTGAAGATATTTTATGGCGTTTATTTGAAAATTATGATTTACTTGATATTTTATAAAAAAAAAGGAGAAAAGAAAAATGAAAAAAGTTTTGCAACTTGAAATTGAATCACAAGGGTGGACAACAAATCACAAAGGGAACACGCTGGAAATTAGTCGATATTCACCAGCAGGAGAGGACTTCTACTTCTATGTAAATGGAGAGTCGACTGAAGAGCTTATATCTAATATATGTGAGTATGCTAACGACTTTGATATTATATGTGAGTATGCTAACGACTTTGATATTGACGAACATGCATCTATGCATATAGAGAATAGAGGTAAATTTGGAATACCATCAAGCGTTAGCGTGCTAGTTAAAGATGCTGAAGATATTAAAGATATGTTAAAGGAATTAGCAAATGCAGTTAAGAAAATCAAGGAGGTATAAAAATGAAAAATCCAATTATTAAAATTGATACAAAAGGAAATGTTACACAATTAGACTTTGAGTTAAATAATGTTTTAGAACAAGCATATCGTGAAATAGAGTGTGATCTTATTGATATTATAACCATTCATATTGATGATATAGCAGTTGATGTTATCGTAGATGATGAAGGACTAATGAAAGAAAACCCTATTTATACAGTTTATGCTAATGAAGAAATGCAATTATTTGGGAATGTATTATTAGTTCCCAACGATATAAATCATGAAGGCGAATACCATCGTGGTTTTACAGACAAAGAAATAACTGTAATTCAAAATAATATTAAAGAATTAGTCGATTTTGAGAATGGGTTAATTAGAAAAGTATTGATGTTAATCTAACAAATAAAAAAGGAGAGAAAAAAAATGATTGCTATAATTACATTAAAAAACGGAAAAAAAGAGAAAAAAGAGAAATTTTATAACTTGAAGAGCGTGAAAACAACAGAAAACAACGAATTAGCTCTTAAAGACAACAATTATCACGAAATAATTATTGACTTAGATTTAGTTAAAAAAATAGAGATTAAGGAGGATTAAAAAAATGAAACTATTTTTTAAAGCAGGAAATAATTACTTAGCAATAGACATTAACAACAAAAAATATAGATGGAACCAACACTCTGCTTGGAGAAGATATATGACAATCAAAGTAGCTGATGCAAAAGTAATTATAGAAGAATTAGAACTTAATGGATTCGAAAGAACAGACAAAATTATATGAAACAAGTATTAGACTATTTATCTAATAAAATGGAGGAATAAAAAATGGAATTTACAAAAAAAGAATTAATAAATTATTTAGAGTCTAATGACCCTAAAACCATAATATTTTTAGAAAGACTTAGCATAGAAGAAATAAAAAACATATTCAAAACACAAGGATATTTTTGTGGAACGAGAATGAATATTTTTTGGTTAGAAAAAGAAAAAATTTTTTTAAAAAAAATAAGAAATTTTGGCAGGAATGC
>DUUN01000157.1 GCA_012841535.1 Gallicola sp.
AGAGTCTTTAATAAATGAAGTTGCATATCCTTATATTTCAAGAGGTGGAGTATTAAAATTCTATTTTGGGATAATTTCTGTATTAAAAGATGCTATTGAAATTGAAAATGAAATTTATAAACGTTATGATGAAGAAGATTTCCAAAAAGAATTTTTAAATATTAGTGAGAAAACTAAGGATTTAGATTATAAATGTAATATTCTCTTATTTAGAGTTAATGAGATTAGCAAATATAATGCAAATACTCAGATAAGAATTTATGATTATGTTTATTCAAAAATTCAAAAAGAAATTTCTATAAAAACATATTACTTAAAAAACAATGATTTTCTTGCAATCGTTGAAGACTTAGATCAAAAACAAATAGAAAAGAATGTTAAAGCATTAATCAATAGTTTTAATAAAGGGATTATTGATGATGATAAATTAATCTATTTTGAAGTTAAAGCTGGTTTAGTAAGATATCCAGTAGATACATTTAATATTAAAGAATTACTTGATTTCGCAAATCTAACTCTTACTACACCTGAGGCATTCCAACAGTTTAATGATAAAATAAAGAGAATATATTTAAAACAAAAGAATATCACTGCCTGTGTTAATGAACATATAAAGAAAGATGATATTGAACTATTATATACACCATTGGAATTAAAATTTGTAGAAAGTGGATATTTAATTAAGTATAATATTCAAGGGCTAGAAGATTCGGATAATATTGAAAACTTTGTGGAAGAAAATGTTTATGTTAATTTTCAAAAACTAATATTAAAGAAATTGTTCGCAAGTTTATCTAAAAATTTATTCCAAAAATTATATTTAAAAATTTCTGTAAAAGCTCTAGAAAAAGCACTTGAAGATAGAATCTTTACAAAAGATAATATTGATAAATTTAGAAATATCAATTTTATTATTAATGATTGCGATTCTAATATTAATAAAGTAATTAAAGATTTAGAAAGATATGAATTTGGAATAATTATAAACCTTACTTGCTTTAACAGTATAAATTTAGAAACATTCATGAATAATAAATATATTAAAGGTGTTTATACAAATGTAAATTTGAAAGATAAACATCAATATTTGTCAATTTTCAAAGTTTTAAACTATGAAATAATTACAGAAAAAGTAAACTTTGAGTATTTTAATTTAAAAATTGCTACAAATGAAATTAAAAAGCTTAGTGACCTAATCAAAACTAAGTGACAAAATTTGTAATTTTATGAATTGTGCTAAAATGCTTGATATGGTATAATACTGTATGTTATTCGTAGTTAAGTAAAAGATTGGAGTTAAAATGGAAAAATTTCTAGAATTTATTAAGTCAATATTTGTGCCAAGAAAAATGGCAAAACATCGTTATATGTCTGCATTAATTAGTTTAATCATTTTTGTTTTATCAATATATGTATTACGATTGCCTTTTGTATACAATAACAATAGAACATTTAGTGAAAGAAAAGAAGCATATAATTATCAAGTACTTTTTGAAATCGAAGATTCACTAGCTGAAAATAAAGATAATGAAGAAGCATTAGTAAAATTAGGTAACCTTGGTTGTGCAGTAAACAAAGGTATCTTGGAATGTGAAGGATTAGGAGAAGAAGAAGTATTTAAAGAAGAAATTACTGTAGTTAGTAATGGAATCACAAAGAAACTTTATATTGAAGTTGACCTAAGAGAAGATGCAAAACTTGAGGTATTTGATTTAGAAGATTATCCTTATGTAGAAAATGAAGAAGTTTATTTACTTAAATTTATCCCAAC
>DUUN01000305.1 GCA_012841535.1 Gallicola sp.
AATGTTATCTTTAACAAATTTTATAAACATCATAACTTGCCTTAGTGGAGCCATTATGCTACACTTTTTTTATGCATTTTAAGTAAAATGCATCCTATTTATATATCACTGTTGTTAAAATGCACCCATTTTATATTTTAAAAATTATGTTATTTTGCATATTGATGTGATTTTCTAACTGATTTTACACCTTTATCCCTATTTTTATCCCCCTTACATCTCATATCTATATTAACATATATATAATTTAATTACTAATAATTTTTGATTTTATTTGATCAGGTATGATTGTTTTAACATTAAATAACTCTTTGATTTTATAATGTGTAAATTTTATCGCATCTAATTCTATTGTTTGAGTTAAATAATCTATATCTAATTTTGGATTGTTTGTTCCGCTTGCAGTTTTGTAATTTTCAAAATCATTTTTCCAGTTTTCCAAGGTAATCTTATCTTCATTTTTGTTATGTTTAATTGAGTAGCATTGATATGCATGTCTCGTTTCACGAAATGCTGTAACCATTATTTCTATCCACTCACTATTTAATACCCAAGATTCATTGAATAGGATTTCATAATCATCATAAATAAATATACCAGTTATCATATTCTTATTATTATTATCATCAACAAAAAATACCTTGGGCTCTGGTATTTCTAAAATCTTACTTGCCAGTTTAACACCCAATATTGCCGCATCTAAATTATTCATTTGAACTGTTCCTTTCATTGTTTTATATATTGTAGTCGCTCTGGTCAGAAAACTCCTTTTTTATTTGAATCGACTAATTTTTCATGTCGTTAGTAATTGTTCGTAAATCATCTTACCCGTAATTGAATCTTTTACTAATACATATACTTTATAGTTTTCTTTTTTAGCAATATCAAGTATTTTGTTTTTATTTTCGTCGCTTATTTTATTACCTAAATATATCGAGCTTATATAAGGAAAATGCAACAAACCTTCCTCTTTTCCATAAGGTATTAATCTCCATTCTTTTTGTCCTTCCCAATCTTTGTTTTTAGTTAACAAATTACCAACAAAATCAGTTATAAAAGTCTTTGGAATAGTATTATTTTCATCATAAATTTTTAACATTATTAAGTCAAATATATTTATTTTAGGTTTTTCTCCATACCTTATTTTTGATATTGATTTTAATTCATCGCTATTCAACTTCCTTGTGTCATATTCTATTAAGAAGCCCTCATGATTATTTGAATACTGAGCCCACATTTGTTGATTATTATTACACTCAGTAAAAGAACAAGATATATAAACTTCAGCTAATGCATTATTTACACTTTCCAATGATTTATTCATTTGTTTTGAAACTTCAATCTCGCTTCTCTGTAAAATAGACTTTTTAATTTCGTTCATTTTATTTAACATATCTTTTATTTTTTGTTTTTCTACACCTTGTAATTCAACATAATTTACAAATTTATTTTCTTTAAATCTACCAAAAGACGTAAAACAGCTATTTTTAAATTCTTCTAGTTCATCTTCTGTTATATCAGTTTTAATATTATTTTCTATTAAAAGATAAAGAAACATTTGATTGAAATTATTTTTGTAGAAATATCTAAAATCTTTTTTGCCATATCTGTATTCAAGTGTTGATTCAGTTGGATCATCATATTTGTTTGCTTTAGATAACCATATTGACTTCTTTTTTAGTGCATCAATATGGTATCCATCCCTATCAAAGTAACGATGCTTATAAAGATATCTTGGAGTCGGAGTATCGTTTAATAATACATCACTTAAAAATGGTGAATTCAAATTATATTTATTTTTATTTATCATCTTTTACTCCTTTCTTTCACATATTTTTCTTTAACTTATTTTATCATAATTTTAGTACTATTTCTATATTGCTTCATATATAACAAAATAGCCAGAGTTTATTTTACCCTGGCCTTAGTATTAATTGAGGTTGATATATCAATAATATTTTCTATTATTTTATCAATGACATCATTATCTAATTTTAAATTGTTTTCTAATAGATAAGTGTTTATATTTGATAACACATATTTCTTTTTCTTAATTCCTTCACTATATGCAAATTCAGCAACAATACATAATTCTTTTATTTTCGCTTCAACCTTTAAGTATGTTTTATAATATTTTCTGGTTTTTCATTTCTTTTTAAAAAGAATCCTAACACTGAACTTACCAGTGTAAATGAAATAGTAATAATTGTTATTAACAATTCTGAATTATTCATCTTTATCTTTTTCCTTTTTATTTATTATTTCTAATGCATTTTTAATTACCCTAGGTATAGGCAACCCCGCAAGTGTTGCATTTTCTATTATACTTATACCCTCCATTGAAATGAATCCTATAACTGCACCATCTCTTATGAATGTTGTTTTTAATACTATATCTAATTGTGTTGATACAGCTACTAGAATTAGAATAAATATCTTTTTTGTTAAACCTGTAATTCCAGCACTGCTGCTAAGTTTTCCGTTTTCTGTTTTTTTGCTGTTTTTAAAAGCAACTGCTAATATTATTCCACTAATAAAATCAAGTGTCATCAAGATAAGTAATGCTATCATCACACTATCGAATCCTCCTACTAAAAATGAAAAAAAGGATCCAATAGATCCAAACGTAATTATGATAGATTTTTTATGTTTCATTACCATCATCTTCTTTAATTGTTTCTCTAAAGTCTTTTATATCTTTTAATAATCCTTTAAATTCATTAATAACATCATCACTTATACTTGCCCAGTTCTTTTTATAATTTAGAATTTTATTTACTACTTCTTTTGAGATATTTACATCATGAATTTTTGTCTTCTTATAGTTAGTGATTATAGAATGAACTCTATAAATGTGATAATTTCTCTTAACCTTAGCTTCTTGTTTATTTATAAGTAAGTCATAATATAAAAGAAATGAATCTAAAAAGTCAGGTAATACTTTATCGAATTTAATGCTTGTTAGTTTCTCAAATTCGCTTTTAAATTCCTCATTTAAGTATATAAGGTTTTCTTCTGCCCTTAAAAAATCATCTGCATGAATTAAATTGTATAAAGGAAGTTCATCACTTATAGATTGTCTTTGAATAAAGCTATCAAGTCCATATGCAAATATATCCATGCCATCTAATTTCGCATGAGTAATACCACCTAGATCACTAAAGACTGCAACTAGATCAATATCTGAATCTTTACTGACTGTTCCGTAAGCTTTAGAACCGCAATAATAAGCAAAAATCAACTCGTTATTTATAAACAAACCTTTTAATTTTTCTATTAAGAACTCTTTTTCATTATTTTTTTCACTCATTTGATTCAACCTCTCTTACTTCTAAGTCATCTTCAGATTTATCAAAACCTTCAACATTTTGCTTTAGCCATTCGTATGATGTTTTAATTGGATCTTTACCAATAAATAATTTGAAATCTTCTTTAGGTACTCCAATGTCTACAATTTCAAGTGGCTTATATCTTTCAACCCTTTTTTCCAAGTTTACATAAGATGCCAGACTTATATTAATCCTCTTCTCATTATAGTTTATATTTACTCCTAATACCCTATGATAAGAAACATCCACTCCCACACTTGAATCTAATTTTTTTATAATTGCCATTTTAATTCTCTCCTATTCAAATACCTTATTATTATTTAAGGTTTCATTATTAATGCTTACATTGTTTAATTTGTTGCTACTTACTTTAATACCATTAAGAGTAATGTTATTAACTTTTTGATTTGCGCCTGTTATTGTTATAGCTTTTCTTGGAGTGCCTTTTACTTTATAATACACTTCAATATAATATGTTCCAGGTTCTACTCCACTAAAATTAACTGTATAAGAAATACCTGATTCTAAATCATAGGTCGATTCATAATAAAGGTTCTTTATCAATGAACCACCAGTTAATTTACTATATAAATCTATACTAAATCCAGGAATTGTAAAACCTGAGCCACTTAAAGAGTAGTATATTCTAAAAGGAACGTTTCCAGTATTGCTTGCTGTAGTTGGATTTATAGTACTGATGTTCAGTGTATACGCCATCTACTCCACCAGCCATATCTTTTCTAAATAAATTGATGTAGTTGTGTTTGTAGTCCAACTAATAGTTGATCCACTAAAGTTTCCAACTAAATGTTTTACATATCCGATTGTCATTTTATTAGTTATTGAATTAGATACATATGCCTTAAATGAGTGTGTTTTAAAATACTGACCATCAAAAACGCTCCATGAATAAAGCCTATCATAAGATGCACTTGCAGTTGTTGTAGAGTTTGTTCCCATTCTGCCCATAACAATATGAGTTTCATATGAGTCAGAACCCGTCATAAGTCTTACTTCAAACATTAAAACTTTATTGTAAATATTGATGCTTCTATTCAACGTTATGTTATTAGAAGTTATCGATGTTGGAATTGTACCCGTTCCCTCATACAAAAGAGTTAAACCACCACCAATTTTAGCAACACTAGAATTACCTCTAATGAAAACTTCATTAGTTGATGTGTTTAATGCCATCTCACCTACTTCGGTTAAATTTGAAATTGATGGTGTTGTTGTTCCTCTTTTTATTTTAATTACTGCCATTAGTAAGTCCCACCATCTATGATTGATGTTGGTGTAAGAACTTTATCTTTATTTATTCCTATATAATAAACTGATTGATTTGGTAAGTATCTTGTGTCATAAAATTGATACATTACTAAACCATTTTGAATAACACTTGATTCATATCCTGCTTTAGTTGAGTTATGTGATGCACCTTCATTTGAGTAAAAGTTTGTTGTATAAACATTTGATAGTATGGATCTTTGGTTTGCTGTTAAGTGTGTATTGTTAACGGAGACACTTATAAAATTAGCGAAATATTAAATGATTTTACAATATTAGATAACGCTAGTGTTTTAATAGATAAAACTCATTTTGACAAAGAATTAAACAAGAATGTTAAATACAAGGTAGTGATAATAGATGAA
>DUUN01000846.1 GCA_012841535.1 Gallicola sp.
AACTGAAAGTTCAATATTTTCTAATTCTAATTCTTCAAAACAATATTTAATAAATCTTATAATAGATTCACTACCATAATGTTTATTTTGCATAGATGGTGTTATACATATTGCAAATTCACCCAATTTATTTTTTATTTCTAATAATTCAATATTCCCAATAAACTTGTTTGAGCCCTTTTCAACCATAGAAAATAAAACCTTTTTATTATTCAATTTATCTTCAATCCATTTTATTTCTTCATCATATGTAAAAGAACGATTTTTTAAAGAGATAAATTTTGAAACTTCTGAATTATTTACCATTTTCAAATAATCATCAATTAAATCTTTGGTTATTTTTACAAAATATATATTATCAGATTCAAATATTATTTTATTTTTAATTATATCCATGATTATCACATCCTATAGATATTGTATCACACTTTTTATCTACTCTTTTAGTTTCTTACTTTCCTTTTCTAATTCTTTTAGGCTTTTCTCTGGTGTAGACAAATCTTCTGGCATTGTTCCTCCTAATACATTTAAGACTTCTTTATTCGGGTGTCCATACCTATTATTTTTTCCAACACATTCTGGGGAGTTACTACATCAACTGGAAAGTCCTTTATTTCAAACAAAAAAGAATTACATCTATTTGTAACTCTTTATTAATGATTTTATTTTTGGTTTTAAATCATATGTTTCAATAACACTATCACTACCATCATTCTTGACAGATATTTCTGGAATAATTATACCAGTTTCAAGTTCTATCCAATCAGCTATTAATCTCCTATGACAAAAATGTTCTTTATTTAATTTAGTTCCTGGTAATTCATGACATAGCAATACAATTTCATCACCAAATTTTTCATTCAAAGTGTTTATTAAATCATTTGCATTTAAATCTTTTAATCTCAATTCATAAAATTCTTTTATATACCAATTAATTAATTCTTCTTCGGATAACCCATCTGGATTTTTATCATAATATTGCCATAAATATAATCTAGGAGACATTTTTTTATATGCATTACCATAAAATCCCCAGGCATTACCTCCATCGCCAGTTATTGATACCAAATTTCCACTTTTTGCATTTTCATAACAGCTTGTTCCTTTTATTATCATAAAATCACCTCATGTGGTTACTATTATATCATACTAATTCATATTCTCTTGCAATTATCCTATCATCAGAACAATATTTTATAACGTACTCATTATCTTGCTTACAAATTATTATACCTACTGTATTATTTTTAACTATATTTTTTATATTTTTGTCTATATAATTCATATATGTCATAATTTGCCCAGTATGTTCTTTCTTAAGTTCAGTAATTTTCAATTCTACAACTACATAACATTTATATTTAATATTATAAAGAAGTAAATCTATATAATTATACTTACTACCTATTTTTATTTTATATTCATTACCAACATAAGTAAAGCCAATACCTAACTGTCTTAAAAAATCATCAATATTATTTAATATAGCTTGCTTTAATGCATATTCTGACAAGCTTTCTTTTAACATATTTGATTTTATAACAATCGGATTTGGAATTAAATCATCGACATCCAATTCTTTTGATTCAATAAGTTTAGTTTTTGTTTCATTACTTAATCGATCATATTCATGATTTTTTTTCCTTTCTTGTAATTGTCTTTTTGATAAACTATTTTTCTCACAAATACCTATGTAATATATGATTGCATCAATATTTTTAATAGTTAATAATTCTCTATAATGACTCCAACTCAATTTTGAACCCAATGGGTTCAATTTTTCATTATTAAATACTTCAAAGAATTTTCTCATTCCATAAAGAGTTCTTTCATTATACTTTTTACCAACTTCTAACATTAATTTTTCAGAATATTGTTTTATTACATTTTTGCCATACTCTTTACCCGCTTCATTTAAAAGTCTTCCGATTTCGAAATATACTTTAACTTTATGTCTATCTTTTGAATAATCTTTTGCCCTATCATATATTTCACTTTTTATTAATTGTTCTTTTATCTCGTTATAATAATTCATATTTACTCCTTTCTATGGACTACAAGTCTCAATCTTTAATTTATTATTTTTAATTTTAAACATAATACTTCCATCAATATCAGTCCTATAAATTTTACTATCTTCTAAATTATCTAAAACATTATCATTAGGATGACCAAACTTATTGTTTTTACCAACACTAATTATTGAATATTTAGGTTCAATCTCATTTATAAAATTTTTACCAGAGCTTGTCTTACTACCATGATGTCCTACTTTTAATACATCTAGGTTATTAAAATTGTATTTTTCTATTAAATCTTCTTCAACTTCTACTCCTGCATCACCCATAAATAAGAATTTATGATTATTTAGTTCTGTATAAATAACAGATGAATTATCATTCTCATTCCCATAATCTTTATTATTTAAAAAATGTAATTTTGGGTTACCAATATTTAATTCTTTAATATTTTGATAGTATGGAATATTATTTTTATCAAGTATTTTAATAAGACTTTCTTCCAAGTAGTTAAAACTATCATTATTAAATATAACTTTTTTAATTTTAAAATTATTAATTAAATATTCAGCTTCTCCTATATGATCAGCATCTCCGTGAGTAATAATTAAAGAATCTATTTTTGTTATTCCTAAAGATTTGAAAAATGGAATTAAATTGTTTTTTGCTAAAGAGAAAGGTTTGTTTTTTCTTTGCCAATCTTCTTGATAATCTAATTTTCCACCAGTATCAATTAAAACGTTACCTTTTTGATTAGGTAATTTAATTAAAATCGAATCTCCTTGACCAACATCAATAAAATATATTTTTAAACTTGAATCAAAATAACTAATATTATGATGGATAATTAAAACAAAACTTAAAATAATTAACCACAGATATTTTCTTTGAAATAAGTTTTTAATAGTTTTATAAATAATAAA
>DUUN01000164.1 GCA_012841535.1 Gallicola sp.
CAAATTTTAAATTAAGCAAAACCTCATCTTTTTCAGTTAAATATACTATTTCACCATCAGAGTATTCGTTTAAAATTTTGTGTGCTTCTTTTGCTGCAATTCTATCTTGCGCCACATAAATAAAAAATCTTTCACTTTGGCTAGCTATTAAATATCTTAGATTTTGGGTAGCATAAAAGAGGGCAATTTTTTTATGATGCCCCATTGCTTTTTGAAAATCGGCATAATCTTTGCCAATATTTTGCAATTTAAATTGGTTTAACAACTCTTTTGGTCCAACTTACTAAAGAAATCAAAAACATCAGCTATCAAAATTAAGCACAAACATTTGTAGAGATATTTATAAAAAGCAGATTTATTCTTCATCATTTTCGTACCAATATTTATTATATGGATTATCAATTCTTGATCTTCCATTTTCTTGCAAAGTATATTGATCCAACTCGATATTAACATCCCGAATAACAATATCATCCATTTCAAATGAAATCTTCTCATTATCTTTATTGCCAATCAAAAAAATTTCTATTTGAACATTAACACTATGGTGTTCCTCTATTTCTCCGTAATGCACAAGAACATATTCTTTATCAACAGAATCCCAAACAGAATTTTCCTCATCAAAAAATGAGCATTTGAACTTTAATTCTAATTCGCAATCCGCCTCAACGATAATCTCATCAATAAATTCATCATTAGAAACTATATTTATTACTTCTAAATTAGAAAGGTTTTTTGCAGAAACAAATATCAGCTCAACTTCGTCATATTCTACCCCATCGTAACAACCATGCCTGTCACAATCTCTTCCATCAACTTTTAATTTATCGTCCATATTAAAAATTTTTTCTCTTACTTTCTCATAAATATCTTTCAAAACACTTTTAGAATTAATATAATCCTTTGCTTGTGTTGTAATTGCTTCTGCTGAATAAAGATAATCAAGAAAAGCGGACAATTTATCTAATACAACAATATCTTCTAATTTTATTTTTGCAAAATCCTTGTCGCCACTTACAACATATACTGGTCCATTTTTTTCTGAATATTTACAAAGCATAGAAATATTTAATGCATCAGGAAATTCATGTTTCTTTTTGCCTACAAATGGCGGTGTTCCAGAAAAATAAGAATCAATAACTGCAGTCAAATCTATGCTTTTCAAATCAAGATAAACGGCTTCCATATTGCTTATATAGTCATTAAAAATATTTAACGCTTCCTTAACTTCCTCATCTGGTTTTAGTGTTGAGAGATTTTTTAATTGTAGCCTTTCTCTTAAAATTGCTAATTCTGGTTTTCTAGCTAGGTTTTGCAGATTTTTCAATGCCTCCATAACCTTACTTTCAATATGGTTTTTGACTTCTCCTTCTACAATAACACTCGTCAAAAGTTTTACTTTGCCATCATCTCTATGTTTTTTTAATAATGCAAACTTTCCAACATCACTAAAGTCATTAGCTTCTTGAATAAAAGCTTGGCTATCAACAAAAACCGATAAAGGAAATTTCATTTTTTTTGTCATATTATATTCCTTTTTTAGTCACTGCAAACTGAGGTTTTTTCTTAAATAATCATATTTAATTCGAACCTTCTATTCAGCATCTTCTTTTAGCTTAAACACTAGCTTTGCTCCTTTACCTGAGTCAACGCCAGCTAAGCTTATAAATGAATCTTCAATATCCAACTTTATATTCTTTCCGTTTACTATTGCAGACTCTAAGCTATACTTATCTAAATTATAAAATTCAAGTTTATAGTTTCTTGCTTTTGGTATCAGTGACAAGTCGCCTACTGCAGGTTTAATTTCAAAGGTCAAAGCATTGCCATCTTCTACTATTTCAAAATCAGTTATAACATTTTTATCTTTTAAA
>DUUN01000848.1 GCA_012841535.1 Gallicola sp.
AATCTAGAATATCCTCTATATTTTCAAAGGATAAGTCCTTCCTATTTCCATTTAATCTTTCATAGGATTTTATTACCAGATTTCTTTGTATAGCTTTAGATTGTTTTTTTAACTTTTCAATATTTAAATAAAAGTTATTATTAACCTTTTTTATTATGTTTAAAGAATCAGTGTATTCTTCAATAAATTCCTGTTCGGATTTAATAATGTTAGACATATTAGTTAAAGTATTAATTATATTAGGGTTAAAATTTTCCTTTATATAGGGAATTAATTCATTTCTAATTTTATTTCTTCTATAATCGTTTTCTAAGTTAGTATAGTCCTCTACATAGGGAACACTATTTGCTTTTAAGAAATTAAGAATTTCAGACTTTTCTATAGACAAAATAGGACGTATAATATTTTCGTTTTTTTCCTCTATTCCTACTAGTCCATTACTACCAGAACCTCTTAAAAAATTCAAAAAAATAGTTTCAACTAAATCATCCTTATGGTGACCTACTGCTATTTTTGTATTAGTTCCTAGTTTCTTTGCCTCCCTATTAAATATATTATATCTAATACGTCTACCGGCATCTTCTACTGATAACCCCTTTTCTTTTGCAAAGGAAACAACATCCTTTTTATAGGATACAAATTTTATATTTAACCTATTGGCAAATTCCCTAGAAAATTCCTCATCCTTTCCTGCATCATTTTCCCTAATTAAATGGTTAATATGGACAGCAACAAGTTCCAGATTATATTTATCCCTTATACTGTTTAATAAATATAAGAGAAAAACAGAATCTGGACCTCCTGAAAAGCCTACTATGATCTTATCTCCAAATGATATTAAATTTTTTTTCTCTATAAAATTTTCTACTTTATTTATAATCATATCTAAAAAAAGAAAACCGGATAAATCCGGTTTATTAATAATTCTTTGATCTATGGCGCTTTCTTTTATTCTCCCTAGTCCTTATTTCCACGTAACGCTCATTACTATCTTTCAAAAATTTAGACATTTTATCCTCAAAAGACATGTCGTTACTTTCTGAGTCTTCTACCTTTATTGTAAATTCTTCAGGTTGTTTTACCTTTTTTGAGGTTGTTTTCATAGATAGACTTATCTTTCCATCTTTTGTAGAAAGTACCTTAACTTTTACATTGTCATCTTTCTTAACAAAATCCTCAACTTTTTCTACATATTCATTAGATATCTCAGAAATATGTACTAAACCATTACTACCATCTTCCAAAGTAACAAAAGCTCCAAATTTTGTAATTCCTGTTACCTTTCCTTCAACTATATCTCCTACTGAAATCGACATAGATTATAACTTCCTCCTAAAAATTTTTTACTCCTAAAATTATATTCTAAATAGTCATTTATGTCAATAAATGCCATTATTTACTTATTGTTCTTTATTTGATTTTTCTGTCTTGTATTTTACAATATATTCATCAGATTTAACCATACCTAACTTATCCCTTGCCATTTTCTCAACAAACTCAGGAGTATCAACTTCTTTATAGGTATTTTTCAATTCTGATATTTCATTTTCTAAAGATTCCTTCTCACTTACTAGGTCATTTAGCTCTTTATTTAATCTATTATAATCACCTATTTGCTTAATGAAAGTAGATGTAAAATATAAAGAAGATATTATAATTAAAATTATTATAAAGCCAATAAATCTTTTATTGCTTTCTTTTCTTTTTTTTATTTCTTTTTTGTAAGTTCTTCTTTCCATTTATTCTACCTTTTCAATCATCTCAGCAGCTTGATTTTTTTTAGGATTATCTATTATTTCCTTAACTACTACTTTTAATTCTCCAGTACCAAATCTTACTTCGATAATATCTCCTACTTTAACAGTATCGCCAGATTTTGCTACTTTGTTGTTAATAGATACCCTTCCACCATCACAAGCTTCTTTCGCAACGGTTCTTCTTTTTATTATTCTTGAATTTTTTAAAAATTTATCGATTCGCATAATATACCTCTAAAATACATCTTTAAAATAGTATAACATAATAAGAAAGCTAAAACATTAAATATTTTTATACATATCAAAATGTATAGAGTTCGTTAATGGTAATATATAACCTTCTGAAGTAAAATTATAGCCTAGTTTTTTAAAAAATCTAAGTCTACTTTCATTTGCTTTTAAATATATTTTTTTATAACCTAAGGATTTACACAACATTTCTGATGATTTCATTATATCTGTCCCAATTCCATTACTTCTATATTTTTCATTAACAACTACAGATTTTATTTGGGCAATATGATTTTTTTCTTTTTCTGAAATTGTAACAGCAGAAACAATCTCATCTTTATTGAAAATGCCAAAATGAACATCATCTTTCTCGTCAGTAAGTTTGGTATTAAATATATTTACATTAGTAACTTTTTTCAAAGCTTCATTTCTTAAAAACAAATTCTTTAAATATAATTTAGACCCGTAATTAAATATTTTATATTCAAAACCGTTGTTATTTCTATTTATAATATCTAAAATAGTAGGTATTGTAATTAAATTTCTTACTATAAAGTCTGCACTTTCTTGATTAATATCAAAATCTTCATCTTTTCTTGCAATAACCTTCATGCCAGCAGTTTTAGCAGATTTTATTCCATAAAAAGAATCCTCTATTGCTATACATTCACTTGGTTGTAATCCTAATTTTTTTGCAGTAGTTAAATAAATTTCAGGATGAGGTTTAGATTTGTCAAAATCTTCACCACTTGAAATAGCTTCAAAATAACTTTCAATATTAGATTCTCTTATTGCTCTAAATATAGAGTCTCTTAACGATGATGAAGCTAAAGCGATTTTATATCCTTGTTCTTTTAATGTACTTAATAATGGTGCTACATATGGAAATAAAAGATCTTTATAATTAAAATTTTCTCCCCTGTATATACGATCAAATTTTTCAAAGAAGGCATTTTCATCAAAATCACCATCATAATATTCCCCTAGCATAGCTATAGAATCTTCATGGGATTTTCCTACAATGGTTTTAAAATTATCAACATCAACTTTTTTACCATCGTCCTCTAGCATTTTAATAAAAGCATCAAAATAATAAACCTCACTATTTATTAAAACACCATCCATATCAAAAATAACACCTTTTATCATAAATATCCCTCCATATCCTAATACTATTCTATCATATGAAGGTACAAATAAAAAAGAGGATATTATTCCTCTTAACTAAATACTTTAATAAGTTAATCTATCACCTCTTTTTTCTTAGTGCCTAACCTAGGAACTGAAACTGTACTAACCATTAAGCCCGATAAGATAAATATTATTAAAGCTGTAAATGGTGCTAATTCATTTCCAAATATATTTATGCTAAAGGATAAGAGCAAACAATATAAGGCTACAATTGAACCTGCAGCAGTAATTGGTAATCCTAAAAAGAAATCACTAAAGTCACCTAGGTTATATCTAGCTAATCGGTATACTCCAGCTAATGGATAAATTATTATAGCTAGAAATAAAACATTGTGGGTTTGAAGTTCTTTAAAAGAATATAAAATTATCATTGGAGCTAGACCAAAGGTAATGCTATCGGCAAAAGAGTCTAATTGTTTTCCCATTTCCGAGTCAACTCCTAAGGCTCTAGCAACTTTACCGTCAAGTGCATCTGCAACCATTCCAACAAAAATTAATAAACAGGATATTCTCCTTGTATTAACAGTAAAATCTCCTATTAATAAAAATATTGCCAGTATTCCCATTGTTAAATTAATAGTAGTAAGTGTATTAGGTAGTTGTTCTTTCCATTTGCTTATTGGTTTTTTCTTTTTCATGTTTACCCCTCTCTCTAATTGAACCAACTGCCGATACTAAAAGACTTAATAATACAACAAACCAAAATGTAACAAATCTAAAAGTTACAGATGTTATTAAACTTTGCTCTGTTGTTAAACCCATCATTATCAATAAACCACTCATAGTCATTTCAAAACTTCCAAGTCCTCCTGGAAGTAAAGGAATCATCCCAATAACATAAGAAATTAATGTAGTTGCAAAAAGACCTAAAATATTTATTTTTAAACCAAATGTTGAAACTAAAATTATTAATTTAATTGGAAATATCATCCAAATTAAAGTCGATAAAGTAAATTGAAATACTAAAGCTTTTTTATTACCTTGAATTTTTAATATATGCTCTGAAAATTCATATGTCCATTTTTTTATCATGTTAAGCCATTTATTATTACTTTTTTTTCTATTAAACAAATCCACTATTTTTTTAGGATATATAATTAAAGTAATAAAAAACAAAACTAAGATACTAAGAACAGTTACAAGAACATACTTTAATCCCTTATTGTTTAAAAATAACAAATCCTTAGGAGTAAACAATAGGGCCAATAATCCCATAGTAACTAAAGACCCGACACTGATTATCTTTTGTATTGCTATAAGTGAAATAGACTGATTTGTCGTATAGCCTAATTTTTCTTTAAATAATAATCCTCTTAAAAATTCCCCTCCAACTTTAGCTCCTGGAGTAACAGAATCCATAATATTACCTTTGGCGTTAATAATCATCATTTTAAAAAAATTAACCGGTAATCCCATTAATTTTGAAATTTTATACCACTGAAATATTAAAAGAATTTCTGTTATAATTTGTAAAAAAATTATTATAAATAATATTGAAGGTTTTATTTCCCTTAAACTATATATTATTTCTTTAAAATTAGAAGTAGCTATAAGACATATTCCTAAAATCACCATAGTTACAATTAAAATTCTTTTAAGCCATTTGTTTTTCAAAAATTTCTCCTCCAACTGTGTGCAAGGCAGTTTTCCCAACATTACTTAACAAATTATGCCTTGCATTTCTACTATTAGTAGAAAAATCTTTTTCTATAGGCGAATATAGTCTATTTAAAGATTCCTTAGGTATTCTTACAAGAATTCTAGTGCCTTTTTTAGCTGTTTTCTTTAAACATTCAATAACTCTTTTTTTAGGAGTAATTTGTAAGGCTATATGAAGTACATTAAATTTACTTGTATCTATATCTAAACCATCTTGTAAAATAATATTTACATTTTTATTTAAACCCATTTTATTAATTAGTTCAGTAGAATATTTTACACAATTTTCAACATTATCTATAATCGTTACATTGGCTTTTGTTAATTGATGTATAAGAATTCCCGTATACGGGCATGGCCCTCCTCCAATGACTAAAACTCTGTCTTTGGAGGATATTTCTGCTAATCTTACTTCTCTTTTAACCATGTTTTTATAATACTTTTCCACTATTTTGTATATTAAGAAATTTTTTGAAGCTAAATATTCTATTTTTTGTGTACAGGAAGAAATTATCATCCCAAAACTCCTAAAAGAAATGTTCCTATATGGTTTATTAGTCCTCCTACAAATAATGCAGTGAAAATTGTACTAAGGGTTATTCCTATTGCTACTTTTGCATTAAATTCTTTGGCTAAAATACCAAAAACAGACAAACATGGTAAATATAACATACCTACCATTGCTCCAGTAAACATTTGTAAAGTAGTTAAATTCATTTCTAGTAATGGAGCAACTGCCATTTCCCTTCTAACAATACCTAAAATTAAAACTATTACAGATTCTTTTGGCATACCTAACCAACCGGACATAATAGGTTCTAAAACTCTAGCTATAATATCCAATAAACCACTTTCTTTTAAAACTGCTGCTATTACAATAGCTATTAACATAGGTCCTTCAGCTTCAAATATAAAACTCTTTAATCTAACTTTTAATTTTGTCCAATATGCTTTTCTCTCCGGAATTAGTAAATTAGGAACTTCTATAATTAAAGGATCTACCTTGCCTTTAAACAATCTTTTTGTAATTAATCCAACTATAATAAAAATTAATAAGGTCATTAAAACAATGCCTAATAACATAAATATAGAATAATCCCCAACTAAAGCAATTAAAGCACCGGTTTGTGAAATACAGGGTATGGCAAAACAAATCATTGTTGTAACCATTAGTCTTTCTTTTCTAGTTGTAGCTGTTCTTGTTCCTATAATTGCTGGAACAGCACAGCCAAAGCCTAGCATTATATTAATTAAACTACCGCCCTGAATACCTAACTTTCTCATTAAGCCATCAAATAATACTGCTAATCTAGGTAGGTAACCTGAATCTTCTAAGAAGGAAAACACTACATAGAATAAAATTACATAGGGCATAATCAAAGCTACTACCCATTCAAAAAATATTACAAAAACACCATATTCACCAATCATAATATTTTGTAACATACCTGGTGATAAAATAGCTGTAAAAATACTTCTGAAAAATGGAACTATTATGTCATTAACCAATGGTAGCAAAGCAACAGCTCTTAAAGCCTTTCCACCACCAACAACTACCCCTAAGGATAAACCTATTATTAAAATTGCCAATGGTATTCCAGGCCAGGGTTTCATCATTGCTTTTCCTAATTTATCTACAAAACTAGGAGATTCTTTTTTCGTTGATGTTACTTCCCTAGCTATTTTTTTTGCTTCTTCCCAATAAACTTCGCCATAATCCTTATTATTAGTTGCTTTTTCCTCTAGTTTATCCATTTCCTTACACGGTGGACACTCCAGCGGTTCAGGACAAATTATTTTACCATCAATTGCTCCTTGTAAGGCTACTTTTATATCATCAAAGCCTTGTTTTTTAACAGCTACTGTAGGAATAACAGGCCCACCTAATTTTTGTGAAAGTAATGGAATATTAATTTCTATTCCCTTTCTACTAGCTACATCCATCATATTTAAAGCATATACAATTGGCACCTTATACTTTCTTAATTCTAAAGCCAATCTTAACCCACCCTCTAAATTTGTAGAGTCTAATACAAAAAGAACAGCTATTGGCTCAGCCTCCATAAAATGAATAGCAACCTCTTCAGCTTCAGATGTTGCACTCATTGTATATGTACCAGGTACATCTATTAAATGGTAGTGTTTACCATCTTCTAATTCAATATCACCTTCCATAAATGATACAGTCGTTCCTGTATAGTTTGAGCTTACAACATAAACACCTGTTAATTCAGAGAAAAAAACACTTTTGCCGACATTAGGTCCACCCATTAAAAGTAAATGCTTGTGTTCTGTCCCTGCCCTTATTTTTTTATTTTTTTCTATATTTTCACTATCGATACTCATTATTTAACCTCACTAACAATAATATTTTCTGCTATATCCTTTCCAATAGCTACTTCTCTATTACCAGTTACTAAAATTACCGGTCCGCCCAATCTATAACGATATTTTTTTGAAACTATGCTTTTTGGATATATGCCTAGACAAGGAAGTAAATTTGCATTTGGCACCTTATCTATTACATAATTATTATTTGCTTTAACATTATATAAACTATTAGGATTAGTTTTCTTTCTACTCATAAAATCCTCCTATATTATAGATATAAATTTAGGTATAAAAAAAATAGTTCCACAAGGTACATCAAAACTATATTTTTATAGCTATTAAATTACTACAACTTCCTAATTGATTTGTAATATCAATACGAGTATATCAAAACAAAAATATCTTATCTAGTAATTGATAACAACTTTCAGAATTCAGTATTTTTCTTTTATAAAATGTAAAATTATTATTTATTATTTATATATATTAGTCTTAGTTCCCCATAACAAATAAAAAATAACAATAAAAAAATTCCCCTTTCGGAGAATTTTAATGTTCTATGCATTTTTGACTTTTAATAAAAAATTAATATATCTAACTAATACATAAATAACAATTAATGCTGCTATTACTGTTTCAATAATAATTAAATACTTTAAAAATCCTAAGTTGAATCCCATATTAATAAGAAATCCTGCTGAAAGTTTTAATCCAATAGCAGAAATAACTAGTGGGAAGGTAAAGGCTGAATAGCTAGGATAAAATTTAAGTTTTAACATTTTAGTCAGTAAAAATAATATAGCAAAATATATAACTTGGGATAAAATTAATAATCCTATAGTTAAGTATATATTTTTATTATCATAAATACTCATATAGCCTGCTAAACATAGAGAGCCTGGTGCAGCTAAAATTATTTTTGTTGGAAGTGCTGGCTCTGGAATATCTATATTTTTAATTCTTTTTAAAACTACAAATAATAGGATAAAATAGGAAACTAATCCAAAAATAAATGCAATTTTACCAATACTTTCATTAAAAGCTTTACCAGTTACTGATGCAACTACAATTCCTACATAAACTATGAACCAAGATGCAAAAACATTTTTTAACTCGAAAGAAAAAACAAATTTAACAGTAAAGTAAATAATGAAAAGTATATGTAAAAATACACCAATATACCAAAAAATATTAGCAACATTTCCAACAAATGCTTTTAAATAGCCAGACAATAACATTATAGTCATACTATATGTTGGAATTACAGAAGCCACTATAGGATTTTTCATTTCTTCTTTAAATTCCTTAAAGTTCAAAACAATCTTTAAGGTTAAAAAAATAAAAATAAGAAAGGATAAAAACCCAAAAAATAAACGTATATTTTCACTATAACTTTGAAGTAGATTTCCCAAAGCAGCTAAGGCCAACATTAATCCTGAAATAACTGTTGGCATCTTCTTAAGCATTCTTTTCGCCACCTATAGTTAATTTTCCGTCTTCAATTAATTGTTCTGCTACCCATTCAGCTACTCTTCCAGTTATTTCAACACAGTGGGCCTTTCTCTCTGGTGATTGAAAATTATCCCCTGCCCATTGTCTAGTAATTACACGACAACATAGAGATTTATATTCTTTTCTAATAAAATCATGTAATTCCTTAGCCTTGTCAAACATTGCAGGATTCATTTCTTCTCCATGAACTCTTCCATAAACCATACCAAGTGCCATTTCTCCACCGGATACAGCCCCACATAAACATTGAGCCTTTCCTAAACCAATTGGAAAACCAGATGCTAATTTTACAACTTCATCAGGATATAATTTTCCTAAAGCGTCATTAATAACCTGTAAAACTGCTTCCGAACAAAAAAATTCACCTCTTTGGAAATATCCCTCTGCTTCTTCCCTAACTTGTTTTAAATATTCTTCTTTTGTAATACTCATAATTCCCCTCCTTAAAATGTCCTTCCTCATTATAAGGGAATTTATTGTAAAAGTAAATATATAACAAACTTGTTTAATATATGGTCTTTAGTAATCTTCATCTAAAAGCTCTATATCATCATCTTCATAGTCAAAATCTCTAGATATTTCAGGATATTTTTCCTCATCGTCCTCTTCATAATTTGGATCAAAAATTTTTCTTAAATAATTATCTTCCATAATTTTCTCCTTAATTAAACTATATTTATTATAATACAAATTATATTATATATTTATAATATTAGGGTATACTTTTACTAGGAGGTTGCTATGAAGAATTTAAAAAAGCTATTATTTACAATTTTTTTAAGTATTTTTATTATTTCTAGTAGTTCTTTCGCAAAAGAGAATAGTACTATAAACATCTTTTTTACTCATGATATTCATGACCATGTTGAGGATTTTAATATATCTGAAAATGGACAAAATCTTAATATTGGTGGCTATGAAAGAATTAACCAGGCCATACAAAATCAATTAAAAGAGGATAAGGATAGTTTAATTTTAGATGCTGGAGATTACTCTATGGGAACTTTATTTCAAACTATCTTTAGTACAGAAAATCCCAGTTTAAGATTACTTGGAGAAATGGGTTATGATGCGACAACATTAGGAAACCATGAATTTGATTTTAGGACTAGGGGACTTGCCGATAGTTTACTTGCTGCAAAAAATAGTGGCGATAAACTACCAGAGTTACTAACAGCAAATATAGACTTGGAAAACTATGAAAACGTAGATGAACAGGAAGTAAAAAACTTAAAAAACGCCTTTGATGAATATGGAGTAAAGGAATATATAGTATTAGACAAAAAAGGCTACAAAATAGGTATATTTGGTTTAATGGGTAATGACTCTATATCAAATGCTCCAATGGCTGGAGTTAACTTTAAAGACCAAATTGAAACAGCTAAGAAAATTACTAGTATATTAAAAGAAGAAGAAAAGGTCGATTTAATAATTTGCCTTTCCCATTCAGGTACTTGGGAGGACAAAAGTAAATCAGAAGATGAAATAATGGCCAAAGAAGTTAAAGATATTGACTTAATTATTAGTGGCCATACCCATACTGAACTTTTAGAGCCTATAATTGTCGGAAAAACTATAATAGTTTCTTCTGGTGAATATGGTAAAAAATATGGGAAAATTGAAATTCAAAAAGAAGATGATAAATGGAAAGTTAAAAACTATAATTTGATTAAACTAACAGATGAAGTTGAAAATAAAGAATTAGAAGAAAAAATCCAGTACTTTAAAAATAAGGTTCAGGAAAATTATCTTAACCATTTTAACCTAGAATTTAATGAAATACTTGGAAAGACAAACTTTTCTTTTATATCGGAAGATGACCTAGGAACAGAACATAAGGAAGAGCCTTTAGCAAATTTAATTACCGACTCCTATATTCATGCTATTAAGAATATTGAAGGTAATAATTATGAAAGAATTGCTGCTTCAATTGTTCCCTATGGAACTATTAGAGGAAGTTTAACAAAAGGCAATATAGGAGTAGCAGATGTTTTCAATATAAGCTCCTTAGGAATTGGACCAGATAAAATATCGGGCTATCCTTTAATTGAGGTTTATTTATCTGGCAAGGAATTAAAAACAACTGCAGAAGTTGACGCTTCAATTCAGCCTATAATGGATGTAGCCCAACTTTATATTTCCGGTATGAATTACTCCTTTAATCCTAATAGACTTATTTTTAATAAACTCGACAGTATTTATTTAATTGATGAAAATGGAAACAAGGAAGAAATAAAAGACGACGAACTCTATAGAGTAGTTACTGGACTTTATACAGCTCAAATGCTTTCAATAGTAAAGGACCAATCCTTTGGACTAATGTCCATTGTACCGAAAAATAAATCTGGCGAAGAAATAAAAGATTTTGAAAAATATATTATACACGATAAGGACGGAAAGGAAGTTAAGGAATGGTATGCCTTAGCAGAATATATAAAATCCTTTGAAAAAGAAGATGGTCTACCTACAATACCAGAGGAATATTCCAAACCATTAGGTAGAAAAATCGTAAATAACGACAAGAGTTTTTCCGGAATATTTTCACATCCAAATCACATAGCCCTTGGACTCTATGCAATAATTCTAATAATTATTTTAATAGTAGTTTTTGTAGTAAGATTTATTATAAAAAGACGTAAGAAGAAAAAATAGAAAAAATTGTCAGAAATTTCTTCTGACAATTTTTTCTATTTATTTTCATAGTCTGTTATTATTTGTATTCTTTCAGAATGTCTTCCTCCTTGAAATTCTGAATTCAACCATTGATAAACAGCCATTTTTGCTACTTCTTCACCTATTACTCTCGCTCCTAATGCAAGAACATTTGCATTGTTGTGCTCTTTTGCCATCTTTGCTGAAAATACTTCATTTGCACAGGCACATCTAATTCCCTTTACCTTATTTGCTGCTATGGAAATTCCTATTCCTGTTCCACAAATAACTATTCCTGCGTCATATTCTCCACTGGCAACAGCCTCTGCAACTTTTATTCCATAATCCGGGTAATTGGCTTTTTCTCCTGATGATACTCCAAAATCTACAATTTCATGGCCTAATTCTTTTACATAATCAATTAGTGCAGGTTTTAATTCAAAACCTCCATGATCACTTCCTATTGCTATTTTCATATATCCTCCAAAAAATTAAAAAATATTTTTATAATACTCTTGCAGAACCATTATATACTAAGCCGGAAATAGGATCTACTGTAATTATTTGTCCATCTTTTAATATTTCTGTAGCTTTTTTTGCACCAACTATTGTAGACTTTTTAAAATGTAATCCTACTATAGCTGCATGGGATGTTAGTCCACCTTCTTCTACAACTATTGCTCCTGCTCTTTCAACAAAATTAATTATTTCAGCATCTGTAGATTGGGAAATTAAAATATCACCATCATTAAATTTGCTTTCAAGTTCTTCTACTGTATTTCCCACTACAACTTTTCCAGTGATGGATTCTTTACCTATTCCTTGTCCTTTTACTAGGATTTCTCCTATTGTATGAACTTTAATTAGGTTAGTAGTTCCACCAACTCCTACTGGAACTCCTGCAGTAATTATTACTAGTTCCCCTTCTTTTACAAAGCCCTTTTCCATTGCTGATGTTATAGACAAGTCTATTACAGCATCTGTACCTTCACAAATTTCAGATTGAATTGGGTAAACTCCCCAGGTTAATGCTAATTTTCTTAAAACATCTCTATTAAAGGTTGTTGCTATAATTGGAACTAATGGTCTTATTCTAGATATTGCCTTAGAAGTTGAACCTGTAGCTGTTGCTGTAATTATAGCAGATGCACCTAATTGAACAGATAGGGCTCTAGTTGATCTACTAATAGCATTAGTAGTGAAGTTATCCATCCAGTCCATTCTATTTTTAGTGGTTTCTGTAAATTCACTGGATTTTTCTGTTGAATCTGCTATTTCACTCATTACCTTAACTGCTTCTATTGGATAGTTACCAGCTGCTGTTTCTCCTGAAAGCATTATAGCATCTGTACCATCTAGTATAGCATTTGCCACGTCTGTTACTTCTGCTCTAGTTGGTCTTGGATTTCTAATCATAGAGTCTAGCATTTGTGTAGCAGTTATTACAGGTTTTCCTGCAAAACTTGTCTTTTTAATTATTTCTTTTTGGACTATTGGCATTGTTTCTGTTTTTATTTCAACACCTAAATCACCACGGGCTACCATTATACCATCTGAAGCTTCTATTATTTCATCTAAGTTATCTACACCTTCTTGTGATTCAATTTTTGAAATTATTTGTATATTTGAACCACCATTATCTTCTAAGATTTTTCTAATATCTATAACATCTTGGGCTTTTCTTATAAAACTTGCAGCAATAAAGTCAAGTTCCTGTTCTACTGCAAATATTAAATCGGATTTGTCCTTTTCTGTGATTGCAGGTAAATTAATAGTAGTATTTGGAACATTTACTCCCTTTCTACTTTTTAAAATACCATGGTTTTGTACTTCGGTAATTATATCTGTATCGGTTTTCTCTATTACCTTTAAGTCCACTAAACCATCATCTACTAGTATATGTCCACCAATTTCCACGTCTTTAGGTAGTTCTTTATAGGATATTGATACCATTTCCTTAGTTCCAACTACATCTTTTGTAGTTAAGGTAAATTTATCCCCAATAGCTAGTTGAACTTGTGGTACACCAAAATCTCCTAATCTAATTTCAGGTCCCTTAGTGTCTAACATTATCGCAATTGGCAAATCCAATTCTTCCCTAGCTTTTTTTATATTATTTATTCTAACTAAATGTTCTTCATGATCTCCATGAGAAAAGTTTAGTCTACAAACATTCATTCCTAATTTCATCAGCTCTTTTAAAGTATCTAAGTCTTCTGAAGCTGGTCCTATTGTACATACTACTTTTGTTTTTTTCATATTTTCCCCCAAACTATATGGATATTTCCCCTGCCATAGCGTATAATTCTTCATTTAATACTCTTTTGGTTTCAACTGCTTCTTTTATTGGTACAGGAACAATTTTACCATTTATTGTTGCCAAAGCTAATCCTGATTGTCCTTCTATTAAAAGTTGAACTGCCTTATTTCCCATTTCAGATGCTAAAAGTCTGTCATAAGGACAAGGACTGCCTCCCCTTTGAACATGGCCTAAAATAGTAACTTTAGTGTCTACTCCTGTTATTCTCTTTATGTCTTCCTTTAGTTCATATGGCTTACCTACACCTTCTGCTAATACTATAATATGGTGTAATTTGCCTCTTTTTCTACCTCTTTTAATTTTACTTGTTATTGCTTCCATGTCTAGTTCACGTTCCGGAATTATAATGCTTTCTGCACCACTGGCAACTCCTGAATAAAGTGCAATGTCGCCACAGTGTCTACCCATAACTTCAACAATATTAGCTCTTCCATGAGATGATGATGTATCTCTTAATTTACTAATTGCTTCAGAAACTGTGTCTATTGCAGTATAAAATCCAATGGTAGAATCTGTATAACCCATATCGTTATCAATTGTACAAGGAATACCTATGGTTTTAATGCCCATATTACTTAAAACCTCTGCTCCTCTATAGGAGCCATCTCCACCTAGAACTACAAGCCCATCAATTCCGAAGTCCTGTAAAATATTATATGCTTTTTTCTGTCCTCTTTCTGTCATAAATTCAGAGCTTCTTGCTGAGCCAAGAATAGTTCCCCCTCTTTGAATTATGTCGGCAACAGATGAAACATTCATTTCATATATATTTCCATTAATTAATCCGTCATAACCAAACCTTATTCCCATTATTCTAATTCCATTAAATATTGCCGTTCTAGCTACTGCTCTAATTGCAGCATTCATTCCAGGCGCATCTCCACCACTTGTTAGAATAGCTATTGTTTTCATTATTACACCTCTCATACAATTTTAATATTATCGTTTCCTAATATACCTAATAATTCCCCCATTACCAAACTATCATTTATGTCTATGAAGTATTTTTCTGAAAGTTGGTAACATTTATTATTCTTCTCAAAATATAAATTTACTGGATCTTTTCCGTATGACTTTAATAATATATTTTTTATTTCATTAAGTTTTTCATCGGAAATATTCTTTTCTATTCTTAAAAATAATTTATTTTTTATTTTATTATTTAAATTTTCTACATCTTCTAAAGTACTAACAATAATATTGGCTTCATCTCTTTCACTAATATTAATAGTACCTTTTACTATTAGCACCTTGTCCTCTTCTAAAATCGAACTATATTTTTGGTAGATATTTGGAAATACCGTTAGCTCAATAGTTCCATATAAGTCCTCTAATTTAACAAATTCCATAATTTTATTATTTTTTGTAAACTTTTTATTTATTGTGTCTACAATTCCAACAATTGTAACTTTTTTATTGTCCCATTTTTCTTCTATTATGGAAATATCGCCTTTTAATTCTAGGGTATTAAAATTAGAATACTTGTTAATTATGTCTTCATATGGCCTCATTGGATGATCTGTTAAATAAATTCCAAGTACTTCTTTTTCCAATTTTAAAAGATCTTTTTTATCATATTCGTCAATGTCGGAAATATTACTTTCCACTTCTTCGTTTTTATCATCTTCAAACATATCAAATAAGGAAGCTTGTCCCGGTATGTTTTTCTTTTGTGATGACTGAACAGAATCTATTACTAATGAATATTCTACCATAAGTCCAGCTCTTGTTACACCCATGGACGAAAATGCCCCAGCTTTTATTAAACACTCTATGGCTCTTTTATTAATTACTAATGGATTATCATCTATAATACGTTCAATAAAATCTCTAAAATTCTTAAATTCTCCATTTCTTTCTCTTACTTTTACTATTGTATCTATTAAATTTTCACCTACGTTTTTAATAGCCATTAATCCAAATCTTATTTTTCCATCTTCAACACTAAATTTTTTTAAACTATAATTTACATCTGGCTGTAAAATTTCTATATTTAATCTTTTAGATTCCTGAATATACAAGGCTATTTGTGATGTATTTCCCATTACCGATGACATTAAGGCTGCCATAAATTCAACAGGATAGTAATATTTTAACCAGGCTGTTCGCATTGCCACTAATGAATAGGCAGCTGAATGTGATTTGTTAAAAGCATATTTAGCAAAATCTATCATTAAATCATAAATTTTATTTGCTATTTCTTCAGATACGCCATTTCTTACAGCTCCAGGAATAATAATATTTCCTTCACTGTCTTCTTCTCCAAAAATGAATTTCTTTCTTTCAGCTTCCATTACATCCATTTTCTTCTTACCCATAGCCCTACGTAAATTATCGGCTGCTCCTAAACTATAGCCTGCCAATTGTTGAACTATTTGCATTACCTGTTCTTGGTATACAATTGTCCCATAAGTTACATTTAATATAGGCTCCAACTTAGGATGTAAATACTCTATTTCATCAACATGGTTTTTATTGTATATATATGTTGGAATTTCATTCATTGGCCCAGGTCTAAACAAGGAGTTTGCTGCAATTAAATCGTCAAATTTAGTCGGTTTTAATTCCTTTAAAAAATTTCTCATACCTGGTGACTCAAACTGGAATATTCCCAAAGTTTCTGCAACAGTAAATATTGAAAGTACTTTAGGGTCGTTTTCATCCATGTCCTCTATGGAAATTTTTTCCTTGTGATTTTTATTTACCAAATCAATAGCATCTTGAATTACAGTTAGAGTTCTTAAGCCTAGGAAGTCCATTTTCAACAGTCCTAATTCCTCTAATTCTATCATATTGAATTGAGTAATAACAGCATCTTTGTTTCTAGCCAGTGGAACATATTCCACTATAGGTTTTTTAGATATTACAACACCTGCTGCATGAGTTGAAGTATGTCTAGGCATACCTTCTACCGCATTGGCAATATCAATTAAATTTTTTATAGCTTCGTCACTATTATAGAGTTGTTTAAATTCAGGACTCATTTCTAAGGCTTTGCCTATGGTCATATTTAAAATCATTGGAACTTTTTTTGCAACTTCGTCTACAAGCTTATATTCCATGTCTAAAACTCTACCAACATCCCTTATGGCTCCACGAGCTGCCATAGTACCAAAGGTAACTATTTGAGCAACTTTATCTTCGCCATATTTTTCAATTACATAGTCTATTACCTCTTCTCTTCTTTCATAACAGAAATCTATATCAATATCAGGCATAGAAACTCTTTCAGGATTTAAAAATCTTTCAAAAAGTAAATTATACTTTAATGGGTCAATATCTGTAATTTCTAAAGCATAACTTACAATACTACCTGCTGCTGAACCTCTTCCAGGACCTACTGGAATATTTTTACTTTTTGCAAATCTAATAAAATCTGAAACAATTAAAAAATAATCAACAAAACCCATTTCTTCTATGGTGCTAATTTCAAACTCTAGCCTGTCTAATACAGTTTTATTAACTTCCTTATACCTTTTATATATACCCTTAGTTGCCAGTTCCCTTAAATAGGATTTGTTTGTATATCCTTCTGGTATTTCAAAATAAGGTAAATGTAAATTTCCAAAATCAAGTTCTACCTTACATCTTTCTGCAATTTTATTTGTATTTTCTAAAGCTTCTTCATAACCTTCAAAAAGTTCAAACATTTCATCTGCAGATCTTAAATAAAATTCAGCAGGGGCATAATGCATTCCACCTTCATTTTTCTCCTGTATGGTTTTTCCAAGTTGAATACAAAGGAGAATGTCGTGAATTTTCCAGTCCTCTTTTTTTACATAATGAACATCATTAGTTGCAACCATTGGTATGCCAGTTTCTTTAGAAAGAATTGGCATTTGATTTAATATTATTTCATCCTTATCTATGCCATGGTTCTGTAGCTCTAAAAAGAAGTTTCCCTTTCCAAAAATATCTTGTAACTCAAAAGCAACTTCTTTAGCTTTTTCATAATCATCATAGATAAGATTTTCTGAAACTTCTCCCTTTAAACATGCAGATAAGGCAATAATTCCTTGGCTATGCTTTCTTAAAACATCTTTATCTACTCTTGGCTTATAATAAAATCCATTTACATAACCTAAGGATACAATTTTCATTAGATTTTTATATCCTATTTCATTTTCAGCAAGTAAAATTAAATGGTTGTATCTTTTAGTATTGTTGCTTTTTTCTAAGTAAGAACCATTTACTGTATATATTTCACAACCTAGTATAGGATTTATTCCACGCTTTTTCGCTTCTTTATAAAATTGAACAATACCAAACATGGAACCATGGTCGGTTATTGCTAAAGATTTCATATTCAATTCTTCTGCATAATCTAATAGTTTTGTAATTGGACTAAATCCATCTAGTAAACTATATTCTGTATGCACATGTAAATGTGTAAATTCCCTGTTCATATAATATCCTTTCTAAACTACTATTTTAACACATTGTAGTAATTAAATAAAAATGCTTGTTGACGTATCATACTATACGCTATATAATATTATACAAGTTAAGCAAGGAGGTTAAAATGATATTCCAATATGGTAATCAAGTCTTAGATTTTTGTGTATTAGCGATTTTAGAACACCAGGATTCTTATGGCTACGAAATTACTCAAAAAATTTTAGAAACAATAGAAATTTCTGAATCTACCATGTATCCTGTTTTACGAAGACTAAAAAAATATAATCATTTAGAAACCTATGATGTTCCCTATCAAGGTAGAAATAGAAGATATTATAAAATAACCGATAGTGGAAGAGAACTTCTTGAAGTATATAAAAGTGATTGGGAAATTTATAAAGATAAAATTGATTATATAGTTAAGGGGGAAGAAGATGAATAGACTTTCTTTTAATATAGCATTAGAGAATAGACTAAAAGATGTATATGAAGAAGATAAAAGAGATGCAATAGAATACTACAATGAATTATTTGACGATATGGGCCTAGGAGATAATGATGAAATCCCTTTAGAATATCAGAATATAGATAAAATTGTTAAAGATATTAAGGCCGATATGAAAATTAATAGGGTAATAGAAAAATCAAAAAAAGATAATAATAGTATTTGGAAAAATATTTTAATAATTTTAGGAGCAATATTTGCAGTTATGTTTGCAATACCTGTGGCAATTCCATTAATATTCGCTTTTCTTATTTTAGTTCTGGTAATTATTTTTATACCTATAATAATATTTCTATCCATCATATTTTCCGCCGGAGTATCTATTTTTGCAATAATTGCTTCAACAATAAGATTTAGCGTTTTTCCTTTAGGAATTCTAGGATTGTTTTTTATTTTATTAGGCTTATCTATTTTAACTTTTAAATTTGCTAAGTTTATCGTTATTAAAACCAAAGATATTGTAGTGAGAAAACTGGATGAAAGGAAGTATAGAAATGAAAGGTAAAAAATCAACGATTATTGCAATTATATTTATAATAATTGGTTTAATTATTTCCATTTTTGCTTTTTTCCAATATGGATGGGAAAGTTTTTCATATAATTCAGAATTTGGAACTATTGGTTTTAATTATCATAACCATGATTATAAAAATAATAACTATGTATTGTCAACAGAATCTTTTTCCCTTGACAATTTTAATTATTTAGATATAGGTTTAGAATATTCAAGTGTGGAAATATTGACTACAAAAGATAATAAACCTAAAATTGAAATAGAATACAGGAATAAAAACAAAATTAATTATTCTCTTAAAAATAACAGATTGTCCTTGTATGATGACTATTATAGAAGTTCTCACAGAAATAAGAAAACCAATATTGTAAAATTATTTATTCCTGAGAATACAGAAATTTCAAGTCTAGAATGCTCTTTAGACCTAGGTGAATTAGAAATTACAGGAATAACTTGTAAAAAATCATATATTGAAACAAATTTAGGCTCAATAAGTATTACGGATTCTAATTTCGAAAATTCAGAAATCTCCCTTGATTTAGGAGAATTTATAGCTAGTAATACTATTTTAACAAATACGGAAGTAGATAATGATTTAGGTTCTATTGAAATATCAGGGCAGGTTTTAGGATACAATGAATTATCAGTTTCAATGGGAGCTGTTAATTTAAATCTAACCCAAAATAAAGATGACACACAGATAATTGCCGATAGGGACTTAGGTTATATAAATATTGACGGTGAATCCTTTAAGGGAATGTCTGAAGATAATCCTATTAACCCTTCCGGTTCTAATATAATAGAAATAGAAACAGATATGGGTTCCATTAATATTAATTTCAAGTAGAAATAGCTAGAAGTAGTTAATTACTTCTAGCTATATTCATTTTCATAACCAAATTTTTATATCCACCAAATTCATTGGCTTTACAAACACCTATAAAATCTTCTCCAAACATGTCATAGATATTGTTATATACTGAAAATTCCGGCAGTCTCCCCTTAATTTCTCCATTTTCATATAAGTATGCACTTTGAATAGGTGTAGAATAATCACCTTTTTCAGTATAGGCTCCACCTTGACACATATCTACATATATGGCTCTTTCATTTCCCAATAGTTTCTCTAAAGAATCTGCTGTTTTTTCAAAGTCAATCTGGACCTTATCTATATTTGGTAAGTCATTATATTCACCGAAAGCTGCCGCTGTATTTTCTATACTATATTTATTAGAAGTTGTTTTATCAGCGAAGGCTTGTCTAAATATTCCATTTTCGATTAAATAAAATTTATCATTTTCAATGATACTTCCTTCTAAGTCAAAAAACGGAATGTCGAAGTTTTCTTTAGTCCTATTAATTGTTACATTAAACTTATTCTTAAAAATCTGTTTTCCCTCTTTGTTTTTTAAATTAGAATTTCCTGCTGCTATATTCTTTGGATTTAACCATTGAATTAACTTACTATTAAAACTATCATTATTAAATATAATAGATATTTTACTTTCTTTTGGTAAATCTACCTTATTTTTAAAGCCAATTAATATTTTACTTATCTTATTTATAGAATCCCTTAAATTAAATTCTCTTGAAATATCTACAAAACCAGAATCAAAAATATTAATAGATTTTCTATGTTTAATTAATATAGTTAAAAGATAGTAAAGATCTTCATCATATAGATTTGTATTTAAATCATTTCTTAACTCGTATTTACTGCTATACATTTTAATATTATTCGAAAAAATAAAGTCCGGGAATTTTTCATTTAATTCAAATATGAATTCTTTAGCTTTATTAATAAAGTCTTCTTCATTATACTCATATGCTATACAGTTTTTTCTAACTCTGTTTTTTGTTATTTCTTCCTTGTATTTAATGTTTTTTCTTAAATTATTTCTAGCCCTTTCATAATATTCTTTTTTGTCCTCTCCTAAAAAACTATAAAATCCTATATTATTTCCATCATAATATCGAATAGAATTATTAGTCTTGTCCTTTCTACTAATCTTGTTAATTTTATTATTTATTATATTTGCTGTTATTTGCTTTTCTCTTTTTATGTATAATTCTTTAATCATATTCCACCTAACTTACCTGCATTTTATTTACCCTTATGTATGGTCCTCCAAAAGCTACCTTTAAAGGATATTGGTCAATTTTACCACAACTACCTCCTGATATTATTTCAATTTCATTTGAAAGACCAGTTATTTCATTTAATGTATTCATAACATTTCCCGTAATTACCGATACTAATACAGGGCTTGAAACCTTTCCATCTTTAATTAAATATGCTCTTTGAGGGGCTAAGGTAAATGTACTCATACCTGAACCATGATTTACTGTGTCGATATATATTCCGTCCTTTACTGAGGAAAATAATTCTTCAACTGTCTTATTACCTCCTTCAATAAAGGTTGAAGTCATTCTTACAATTGAATCATATTCAAAATTAATTGCCCTAGCATTTCCTGTAACTTCCTCATCTAATAAAGCACTGGTTTCAGTAGAGTGTAATCTTCCTTTTAAGAGTCCATCTTTTATTAAGTATGTTTTCTTACTTTTATTACCTTCATCGTCATAAGGTAGAAATCCTGAGTTTATTTCATAGCCACAGTCTACAATATTTAAAATATCTGAACCTACTTTTTTACCTATTGCCCATTCATTTAACATCTTTTCATCTCCTACCATAAAATCAGCCTCACTTTTATGGCCAAAACTCTCATGGGCAAATATACCTGCAGCCATAGGTGATAATATACAGGTATATTCATTTGGAATAATAGGTTCTGCTTCATTATAAAATTCTATGTTTTTTTCAATATCTTCCTTTAACTCAGTATATTGATTCTTTAATTCATTAAAATTATTTTTAAATATTCTTTTAAAACATTGTGGATTATTATTTTTACTTTTTATATAATAGCCTATATTTACAGAACATTCTACATAATCATATTCAACGTTTGTACCCTTGCTAGTAATTATTTGCTTTCTTATGTAGTTATCAATATAGAGCAAATGTTTTGGAATAATATTATCTATAGAATTTAAAAAATTGCTATAATCCAATATTACATTTTCTTTTTCTTCGTTTTGAACCTCTAAAATACTATCAAATTGAATTAATTTATCTACATTAACTTCATACTTCTCTACGATTTTATTTTTTTTTATATTTGGATTTTCATTGGCCAATTTTGACAAGTAATTTATTTCTTTTTGAATATTATCAAAATTTGTTATAGAGCTTGTATACCATAACTTACCATCAAAAACCCTTATTATTGCTCCATTTTTACTATATTCTTTATTTTCCACTATTGCATTGTTTTCTATTCTTATATCTGTGGAAATATTGTTTTCTATTCTTATATCTGTATATAAATTTGGATTAAATTTATACATGTTTATCAACTCCCCTATATGTTATTATAACATTATAAATTAAAACTTTGGGAAGTGATTATATGAATATAGATGATTTAGAAAATTAGAGTATTTGTCTGGAATACCCTTTTTAATAGTTCTAGCAATTTTGGGGATAATATTATTTGTTTTCTTCTTTAATTTAATTTATTCTGGTAAAATTGCAAAAATAATTTCCACAATTATGTTTCTTGTGTCTACCACAACTCTACTTGGATTTTTCCTTTATTTAAAGCCCTATAATAATTTAATTTCTTTAAATACACCTGCAATAAAAAATTATCAGTATATATTTGGCCATAAAAAATTTTATTTAAAAGATGAATTAAATCTATACAAAAAAGGTTATTTTTTAGATACTTTTGATAAAAATCCATTATATGAATATAAAGAAGAAAATATACCTATTGAATATTTAGGTATAAATCAGGGAGAATATTTTTTTAAATTTAATGAAGATGTAATTTTCACCTATAATAAGGTTGATTTTACTAATGTAGACAAGCCAAGTATTTTTATTAGGCAATATTTCCTAAAAGATAAAGAATATATTAATGAGGGATTTATTGAAAAATCTCCTAAATTTTTTATTAAATATAAAATCCCAGAAAATTTACAAAATTTAACTTTTAATAATGAAAATAGTAGGACAAATGCTATATATGATAAGTCCTATAACTATTTAATACATAGTTTAGCTATTAAATACCATTAAAAATAGACAAAATAAAAGGCTGTGTATTACAGCCTTTTAATATCTCTTGTACAATATGTCTTTTTTTAGTTCTTTTACAGCATTTCTTCCTAGTAGGTCCTTTACTATATTAAATGCAAATTTTTGTGCATAGGCAGGTCCTGCTGCTGTTATTATATTATCATCTATTACAACTGCTTCGTTTCTATGTCTACCATTTAAAATCCTATTTTCTATTCCAGTATAGCAAGTATATCTTCTATCTTCTAATATTCCTGCTTTATTTAAAACTAAAGGTCCTGCACAAATTGCTGCTATAATCTTTCTAGCTAAATGCATGTTTTTTATAGTTTCCAATACTCTTGCATCTGCCATAAGATTTTCCACACCTTCTAAGCCACCAGGAATTATTATTCCATCATATTCTTCAATGTCAATATCCTTTAAAAACTTTTCAGCTTGAAATATTATTTTATGAGCTCCAGTAATTGTTAAGCTGTCTGATACTGAAACCATATCAACTTCAATTCCTACTCTTCTTAAATAGTCAACCTGTGTTAACGCCTCTACTTCTTCTAATCCATCAGCTAACAAAATAATTACCTTACTCATTTTTTCCTCCTATAATATTTTCTTTAAAAACTGTCCTGTATAGGACTTTTCAACTTTAATAATGTCTTCTGGTGTTCCGGTAGCTATTATTTCTCCACCACCATCTCCACCTTCAGGGCCTAAATCAATAATATAATCCGCTGTTTTTATTACATCTAGATTATGCTCTATTACAATTACTGTATTTCCTTGTTCTACAAGTAATTCTAAGACTTTTATTAATTTATGAATATCAGCAGTATGAAGTCCTGTAGTTGGCTCATCAAGAATATATATAGTTTTTCCTGTTGATCTCTTACTTAATTCTGCTGCTAATTTTACCCTTTGAGCTTCCCCTCCAGATAATTCTGTAGAAGGTTGTCCAATCTTTATATACCCCAAACCAACATCATTTAAAGTTTCAAGTTTTCTTGATATAGAAGGAAGGTTCTCAAAAAACTTTACTCCCTCTTCTACTGTCATTTCTAAAATATCGGAAATGTTCTTTCCCTTATACTTTACTTGAAGAGTTTCTCTATTATATCTTTTACCATGACATACTTCACATGGTACATATATATCCGGTAAAAAGTGCATTTCTACTTTAACTGTTCCGTCTCCATGACAAGCTTCACACCTTCCACCTTTAACATTAAAACTAAAACGTCCTTTTTTATAGCCCCTTAGTTTAGCTTCTGTTGTTGATGCAAATAAATCTCTAATTTGATCAAATACCTTTGTATAGGTTGCCGGATTTGACCTTGGAGTTCGCCCTATTGGAGATTGGTCTATTTGAATTACCTTATCTAATTTATCCAATCCCTTAATAGATTTATATTTACCTGGCTTTAACTTAGCTCTATTTAATTCCTTTGCTAGTATTTTGTATAATATTTCATTTACTAAACTACTTTTTCCGGAACCGGATACACCTGTAACACAAGTAAATACCCCTAAAGGAAATTTAGCAGTAACATTTTTAAGATTATTTTCCTTACAACCTGTTAATGTAACAAAGTCTTTTGGTTTTCTTCTTTCCTTGGGAACTTCAATTTTTTTCTTTCCTGACAAATACTGTCCTGTTATTGAATTAGGATTTTTAACTATATCCTCTATTGTACCCTGGGCTACTATTTCACCACCATGAATTCCAGCACCTGGTCCAATGTCCACAATATAGTCTGCTACCTTCATTGTATCTTCGTCATGTTCAACAACAATTAAGGTATTGCCAATATCCGTTAAACCTCTTAAAGCCTCTAATAGCCTGTCATTATCCCTTTGGTGTAAGCCTATACTAGGTTCATCTAATACATAGCAAACTCCAACTAAGGCCGAACCAATTTGAGTTGCAAGTCTAATCCTTTGAGACTCTCCACCAGATAATGTTCCTGAAGCTCTTGACAAGGTTAAATATTCTAGACCAACATCTTGAAGAAACTGTAGTCTGGATATTATTTCCTTAATAATTTCAGAGCCGATTAATTTTTCTTGCTTATTTAATTTTATTTTCTTAAACCATTCTAAGGAGTCCTGAACTGCCATATCGGTTATATCTATTATGTTTTCTTCATTGATTTTTATTGAAAGATACTCATCCTTTAATCTTTTTCCATGACATTTTTTACATTCTATTTCCGTCATATATTCACTGATTCTATCTTTCATAGCCTCACTTGTTTGGTTGTATCTTCTTTCAAGATTTCTAATTATACCTTCAAAAGGACCTTTGTATTTTTTCCAACCACCATAGTGACTATCAAAAGAAAACTCTAAATCCTCATCACCGGTACCATATAAAATTTCATTAATAAGTTCTTCTGGTGCTTCTTTTAGAGGTTTATCTAATGGATACTTGTATTTTTCAAATATGGCTTTTAATATTTCATAATAATAAGTTCCTTCTTTAGATGTTGCAAAGGGTTCTATTGCTCCTTCCGAAAAAGACAAATTATAATTAGGAATTATTAAATCCCTATCAATTTCTGTATGAAAGCCTAGTCCATGACATTCCGGACACATACCAAAGGGATTGTTAAATGAAAATGATCTTGGTTCTATTTCATCATAGGAAATATGTCCATCGGGACAGGTTTTCTTTGAACTTAAAACCATAGTATCTCCATCAATTACTTGAATTTTAACTATTCCTTCAGCTAATTTTAAGGCTGCTTCAATAGAGTCAGCTAGACGGGCATCTATTCCTTCTTTTACAATTATTCTATCTACAACTATATCTATATTATGTTTTTTATTTTTTTCTAATTTTATTTCTTCACTAAGTTCATATAGTTCATCATCTATTATTACACGAATATATCCTTCTTTTTTCATGTTTTCAAGTAGACGAACATGTTCACCTTTCTTACCTTTAACAACTGGTGCTAGGATTTGAATTCGAGTTCTGTCGGGAAGTGTTTTAACCTTATCTACCATTTGGTCAATTGTTTGACTTGTTATTTTCTTTCCACAAACCGGACAAAAAGGCGTACCAATTCTAGCATAGAGTAATCTTAAATAATCATAAATCTCCGTTACTGTACCTACAGTTGAACGAGGGTTTTTACTAGTGGTTTTTTGGTCAATAGAAATAGAAGGAGATAATCCTTCTATTGATTCTACATTTGGTTTTTCCATTTGTCCTAAAAATTGTCTTGCATAACTAGATAAAGATTCTACATATCTTCTTTGTCCTTCTGCATATATAGTATCGAAAGCCAAAGATGATTTTCCAGAACCACTTAAGCCGGTAAATACTATCATTTTATCTCTAGGGATTACTAGACTTACATCTTTTAAATTATTTTCTTTAGCACCTTTTATAACTATTTTATCTAAACTCAATTTATCACCTGCTAAAAATCCTTCTTTAATTTTCTAATTTCATCTCTTAAATTAGCAGCTCTTTCAAATTCCAAAGCTTCTGCTGCCTTATACATTTCCTCTTCCATACTAATAATTAAATTATTAATATCTTCTCTTGTAATAGTATCACTTTCAAATTTATATTCTGATAATTCTTCTGCTACTTGTGTAACAGAAATGGTATCTCTAATTTCTTTATTAATGGATTTAGGAGTAATTCCATGTTTTTTATTATAGTCATCCTGTATTTCTCTTCTTCTATTTGTTTCACTTATAGCTGAATCCATAGATCTGGTAATATTATCTCCATACATTATTACCCTACCATCTACATTTCTAGCAGCCCTTCCTATTGTTTGTATTAAGGAGGTTTCAGATCTTAAAAATCCTTCCTTGTCTGCATCAAGTATGGCTATTAAAGACACTTCCGGTAGGTCCAACCCTTCTCTTAATAGGTTAATACCTACTAAAACATCATACTTACCTAGTCTTAAATCCCTAATTATTTCCATTCTCTCTAAAGTGTCAATATCAGAATGAAGATAGGTTACTTTAATATCTAACTCCTCTAGATATTTTGTAAGGTCTTCTGCCATTTTTTTAGTTAAGGTTGTAATTAATACCCTTTCCTTCTTTTCTATATTTTTATATATTTCTGTAGCTAAATCATCAATTTGACCTTTTGTTGGCCTAACTTCAATTTTCGGATCCAATAATCCTGTTGGTCTAATTATTTGTTCTACAACCTGCTCCTCATGCTCTTTTTCATAAGGTCCGGGAGTAGCAGATACAAAGAGAATTTGATTTATCATAGATTCAAATTCATTAAATTTTAATGGTCTGTTATCCAGTGCAGAAGGTAGTCTGAAACCATAGTCAACTAGATTTGTCTTTCTTGACTTATCACCTTCATACATTCCTCTTATTTGTGGCAATGTAACATGGGACTCATCAACAATTATTAAAAAATCATCTGGAAAATAATCAATTAATGTGTACGGTCTTGAACCAGGCTCTCTACCACTTAAGTGTCTTGAATAGTTTTCTATTCCGGTGCAAAAACCCATTTCAGATAACATTTCCAAATCATAATTTGTTCTTTGCTCAATTCTTTGGGCTTCTAAAAGTTGATTATTGTCTTTAAAATACTTGATTCTTTCCTCTAATTCTTCTTCAATAGTTACTAAGGCCTTTTTCACTTTTTCTTCTGATGTAGCAAAGTGAGAAGCAGGGTAAATGGCTATATGATTTCTAGTACCAATTATTTCTCCTGTTAAAGAGTTTATTTCTGTAATTCTTTCAATTTCATCTCCAAAAAATTCTACTCTAACGCTGTTTTCATCTTGTGAAGCTGGAAAAATATCCAAGCTGTCCCCTCTAACTCTAAAAGTACCTCTAGTAAAGTTAATATCGTTTCTAACATATTGAATATCAACTAATTTACGCATTATTTCATCTCTGTCTTTAATCATACCCGGTCTTAAAGAAACAACTAAATTTTCATAATCTATAGGATCTCCTAAACCATAAATACATGAAACTGAAGCAACTATAATAACGTCCCTTCTTTCAAAAAGAGCCATAGTTGCTGAATGTCGTAATTTATCTATTTCATCATTAATTGAACTATCCTTCTCTATATAGGTATCACTTTGAGGAACGTAAGCCTCCGGTTGATAGTAATCATAATAGCTAACAAAAAATTCAACGGCATTATCCGGAAAAAATTCTCTAAATTCACTAGCTAATTGATAAGCCAATGTTTTATTATGTGCAATTACCAAAGTCGGCTTTTGGACCTTTTCAATAATATTAGCCATTGTAAAGGTCTTACCTGAACCGGTTACCCCTTTTAATGTCTGCGCCTTCATTCCTTTATTGATTCCATTTACTAATTTATCTATAGCCTCTGGTTGATCACCAGTAGGTTTAAATTCTGAATTTATTTTAAATTTCATATTACACCTCTTTGAACAATTGTTCGCTTATATATTATACCCTACTATATAAATCTAATCAAAAAAAATAAATAAAGAACAGGAAATATCCTATTCTTTATTCAAATAAATTTATTATTTTATTATATACATCTTTGAAGAATGCTGAGATTTTATCTAACAAACCACTTTTTTCAGCCTCATTATATAAATCTTTTGCACCATCTACAATTTTATCCTTCCATTTGTTTAATTGATTTAATACTTCTTCTGATGTTAATGCATCGGTATTAACATATTTATTAAAGTAAGAAATCAATTTATCCATTTGTTCCTGTGTAACAATATTGTCTAAATCATACTTTTCTAATGATTCTTCAACAACTTGTCTAATTTCATCTATTGTAGGAATTTTATCCTGTTTTTCATTTATATTAGCAAGTTCCCTTTTTATTTCAGTAATTGCATTATTTAATTCACTAGTAGAAAAACCTTTAGTATCCTTGTTTTCTTGGGAAATTTCATTTACTGTATCAAGTTCTTCCTGTGCAACTTCCATTCTTTCAGTATCCAATACTTCTCCATTAGCTTCAAAAGCCTTATAGACACCTGTTAAAGCAGATTCTCCAGTAACCGGTCTAATTGCACCTACTAAAATTGTAGCATCTTCAACTCCAGCTGTAATACTAGCATTTGCATATTGCTCCTCTGTTATCTCGGTAATGTTTTTAGGAGTTTTAATAACTACATTTACTCCCTTACCGGAGTTTTCTTTTGTAACTAATACTGAAGAAATCATATTTCCTGGATTATTTGGATCTCCACCAATATATTTAATTAAATCATCATAAGTTACTTTTATAGTATTAATATTATCCTTGTTCTTAATACCTAATAATTTCATTGTTTCATCTATTTGTCCACTTTTTAATGAACCACCATAAACATAGGTAGGTTTACCCCATCTTTCATTTATTACTTCAGTATCTATTTCATTAGCAAATGATGGAATTGTAGAACTTGCTAGAATTGAAAAAGTCATTATTCCTATAAATATTTTTTTAATCTTATTATTCATCTATACCTCCTTGATATAAATAGATTATAACATAGACAGCGATAATGAATTTCTACGAAATATCTACAATTAATTAGAAACCCTCATTGCATAAAAAGTTAACAAATTATCGTTATAATTAATACATCCTTCATCAACCATAGAGCCTAGTAAATCAATATCATTTACATTATCACTATAGCCTAATAGAGTACTATAATATTCCTCTAAAGTAGAAGTTCTTTTTTGATTAATTAAACTATTTAATTCATCTATGTCATTGGGTTTTCTGTCTGTATTTCCCTCAGCTATAATTGTAATTTTATCATCTTTTACTTTTAATCTAATTGTAATGTCTTCCACTCCATGTTCTATCATATAATTTAATACTGAATTAGTAATTCTTTTTGAAACAACTGCATCACTGGTTTTCATAAATATTTTTTCTCCTTTCAATAGCAGATATAATAGAATCATAAATCGGAACCAAGGTAGCTGCTATAAATCCACCAGAAAAACCATTATTATACAAGTTCATACCACCATGTAAATATCCAACATTAGCAACTAAGGCTGCGTGACAAAAACCTGCAAATATCCCTGCAAATGCCCCATATTTACCTGCAATTGGAGCAAGTGTTGTTCCAAATAAAGCTGCTAATAATGTACTTGCACTTAAATTGTCATATGTATTTAAGAAGGTAGCCAGTCGAACTCCTATTAATATAGGAATAGTGTTTTTTGGATGCTTACCAAAAGCAGCAAAACCTACAATAGTTAAAATTCCACCTACTGTTGGCCCTGTTAAGTCCCCTCCTATAACCAAAATAAATGTTGTACCGATAATTCCCATAATCCCCATATTTATTAAAGTAATAGGAAATCCATATAAACTAATAAAATCAGCCATTAACTGACCAGTATTTTTTAAAAGTTCCTTATAATCTCTAAAAGATTTATTATTTAAAATAAACCCTATAATTATCATTAAAATAAAATAAAAATAAAAAACTACAGCATGTTGAACATTATTTCCCGACGAAATAATATTAACAGTTTCTACGTCCATATCAAACATCTTTAATACTGCCGTAGCAAACATACCTACCATACCTGCTGTAAATCCAACATTATATAAATTAAATCCTTGATGAAATCTTAAAAATGCTTGTGAAAGAGGTGGTAGGACAAAACCCACTATAATTCCCGCTAAATAAGCAAGTAAAATTGATTTACTTAAGGGAATACCAAATCCAAAAGCAATTTCACCAACTAAAGGTCCTAAAGCAGAACCAAATAAGGCAGGCAATAGATAATTTTTAAATTCTGTTTTTTCAAATTTTGAATATAAATATACTCCCAAAGTAATAGGAATAGAGTTAAAAATATTTTTTCCAAAAAAAGAAAAACCACAAACAGTAAAAATAGCCGCTATTAAGGGTCCATTTAAACTTACTCCAGTTTTACGTACTAAAAACACTGATAGTATTGTTAACATACCACTATTAAAATATGCTCCACCCATTCCTCCAACTTTTACATAATCTGTAATTAAATTATCTGGAGAAAGGATAATATCCTTTAAGCCACTTAAAATATCCTTAGGAGAATCAAAAAACAAAGAAACAATTATTAAATAAATCCCTAATAAATATACAAGTAAATACTTTTGCGATATCTTATATTTTTCATCTTTTATTTTTTTACATTCGACATAAATTTCCCCTTCAATTTTTCTTCTTATTCAATTATAGTATATAAACCGATATAATCTCAACTATATTAAGTAAATATATCAATAAAAAAGGAATAGTCTTATATAAACTATTCCTCACAAATTTAAATAAAGTTAAATAATAACCTATTTGATTTTTTTTGTTTATACTGGTATTTTTATATTTTCTAAATCAAGATAATATCTATTAAAGTCTATTCGTAGATATTGATAAATAATTATAATAGAAAAGCATCTACATGATGTAGATGCTTTTTGGTTGCGGGAGCAGGATTTGAACCTACGACCTCCGGGTTATGAGCCCGACGAGCTACCAAACTGCTCCATCCCGCGATATAATAACTACTTTACTAGTTATAATTATTACATATTAGCCAAATATAATCCAGCTTATTATATATAAAATGGTGCCGGAGATCGGAATCGAACCGATACGATCTGTTAAGGATCGCAGGATTTTAAGTCCTGTGCGTCTGCCAGTTCCGCCACTCCGGCTTATTTGGCTCCCAGGGTGGGACTCGAACCCACAACCTACCGGTTAACAGCCGGGTGCTCCACCATTGAGCTACCTAGGAATATTGTTGGGCAAATACCTACTCTCCCATGACGTCTCCATCATAGTACCATCGGCGCTAAAAGGCTTAACTTCTGTGTTCGAGATGGGTACAGGTGTATCCCTTCCGCTATCTTCACCCTATG
>DUUN01000301.1 GCA_012841535.1 Gallicola sp.
AACCCATTTTTAAACATGGGTTCTTACCTAGATAAAATAGCTTAACTTAACTACATTACTAAATAGCTATTAACTTAATACTTAATCAAGTATTAATTTTGTTGCACTTCATATTACAAACAAGTAGCGTTATATTTTCTTAATTAGTAGAATTAAGAATATTTTAGGAGAACAAATGATTATACAATATTCGCTCTTTTGATAATTCTATAAGATTTTAATTTTATTTTTCTTCAAAAGTTTGATCAATTAGTCTATACTCAAAAGCTAACCTATCACTGCAATTCAAACAGTCTGCAATTATATCATATATTTCTTTAAATTCACTATATAGTTTTAGTGCTAATGCTTTTCCACATTGTTTATCCATAGGTTTTATATCGTTATTATATTTTACACAAATATCTAATATTGGTGTACACTCTATATCATTATTTATATTTTCAAATTTAAAAAATAGCTGCATTTCATAATAAATATCCTTATCTGTTATATGTATACTCCAATCAATATACCATTTAGGCCGTTCCCAAATGATGCCATTTGAACTATGCTTTAGCTCTAGCAATGTTGTCGTACGTTCATATAAAGAAACATATCTAATTACATCATTTATACTTAGTGGTTCCCAAATCAACATGTTCATCACCCATTAATAATATACTTAAATGCGAAATTTTATTCCATAAGTACATATTTTTAAATTTTTACGTTCTTTGTGCAATAAGCGTTAAAAATCACTTTTCGAAGATTTCAAAATTATACTCAATTCTTAATCAAAGTTATTCATCGTTGCTGACTTTGGAATAGTCTATTTTTTTTCGCTACCATTCTTATTAAAATGATACACAATATCCTTCGATTCTCGTAATACTCCTTTAACTACTGTGAATTTAATTATACTGGTATGTGAGCCATGTGAAGTTTCTTTACCATCTTCAGTTCCCTCAATCGACATCAGTTCTTTACCACTTTTCATGCTCAAAAATTTATCATACTCATTATTAACTATTATTCGTTTGCCAGTCTTAAAATTGCCCGTATAATTAATGATATCATCAATAACTTTTCCTTGTTCATCATGCAATTCATAAAAACCAATTATTCTATCTATTCGTACAAATCCACCTCAGTACAATCAGAAAAATATGCCTTTTTCACTGTTATGATTGCACGTGTTGATGATTCTGAAATAGCTAATTTATAGGTTATTTTTGATACATCCTCTAAGTATTGTGGTGCAATTTCATAATATGAAAAAACTTTAACAGCACCAGAATTAAATCCTGTATTAGATAAAAATGCATCTATTACTTTCCATTCAGGGTGTTCTTCTTCTATATCATGAATAACTGTTACAAATGAACGCGCTAATGGACTTTTCAACTCGTTCTGTATATTTTTTACATTCGCAGATTAAATGGTATTCTGGGAATCTAGTGGATGTAAGATGGATGTCTATTTGATGTTTACCACCTGATATTCCCAGTATTTTTGAAGGTGCTTCACCCTTTGAAATGAAAAAAATTCGCACGAAACCCCTGGCTCGGTGGTAGGTCTTTACCTGTAGAGATTTTGACCCCCCTACCTCAAAATACTATTTTTATTAGCCTGTTTTGCTGGATTCTAAGTAAAATGCTTAGATTTATTGCTAG
>DUUN01000535.1 GCA_012841535.1 Gallicola sp.
TCACACCTAACTTTATTAAAACTAAAAAAACCATTTTTTGCAAAAAATGATTCTTTCAGTTTTTTATCTTGTCAATTTAACCTTTTCTTCTATTATAATTTACGGATAGATGGAAAAAACCATATAAAATTGGTACAATCAATAGTGTCAATAATGTAGGATTATGAATCCATCAAGGGTAAGATTAGATACTTTATGATACCTTTATATATACTTTTAAGGGAAAATAAAGGAAAATTGAAAAAGAGAATTAAACAGGAGGCAATATGTCATTTAAGATTAATAACAGAAGATACACTGGCAGTAAAACAAAATTAGTCCCATGGATAAAAGAAGTGATAGAAGAGAACTGCTTGGATTGTAAATCATTCTGCGACATCTTTGCTGGAACAGGTGTTGTAACATATGGTTTAATTGATAATTTTGATGAATTCATTATAAATGATTTTCTATATTCAAACGAGGTAATTTACGAAGGTTTCTTTGGTAAAGGTAATTACGATAAAGAAAAAATTAATAGAATTTCAAAACGATATAATAATATTGATTTAAACACCGTGGAACCAGATTTTGTAACTAAAAATTATGGCGGCAAATACTTTTCAAATGAAGATGCTCTAAAGATTGATTACATAAGAAATGATATTGAAAAAAAGAAAAATAAAATCAATAAAAAAGAATATAATATTCTACTAGCATCATTGATATACTCATTTGATAGATGTGCTAATACAGTTGGGCATTATGATGCTTATATAAAATCAAAAACCGTAAGAAGCTCATTTACATTCGAGTTGATTGAGCCAATATTAGAATCAACTGATACTCAGGTTGTGAAAATATATAGAGAAGATGCAAATGAATTGGCAAAAAGAATCTATGCTGATGTTGTATACATTGATCCACCATATTCTTCGAGACAATATAGTAGGTTTTATCATGTTATAGAGATAATTACTAAATGGGATAAACCACAGTTATTTGGAGCTGCATTAAAACCAGAAGCTGAAAATGTAAGTGAATATAGTAAATCAAGAGCTTTAGACTTTTTCCAAGACTTAATTTCTAGTTTAGATACAAAATATATTGTAGTTTCATACAATAATACATATAATTCTAAAAGTAAATCTTCCAAAAACAAGATGACATTAGAAGATATAAAAGAAACTTTGTCAAAAAAAGGGGAAACTAAAATGTATTTTAAAAATCACAAGGCGTTTAATGCCGGAAAAACCGAATTTAATAATCATAAAGAATTATTATTTGTTACAAAGGTAAAATAACAAATGAAAAATAAGAAGAATAAGAAAATAAGATCCCCATTCTTCTATGTTGGGGATAAATATAAATTAATGCCACAATTATTAAAACTTTTTCCAAGTAATATAAATAATTATTATGAACCCTTTGTTGGTGGAGGAAGTAGTTTCTTAAATGTAGAAGCCTCAACTTATCACTTAAACGATATAGACTTGCAAATTATAAATCTTCATAAAGAGTTAACTAGAGATACATTTGAGAATTTTTTAAATAGAGTTTATCAAATAATTGATAAATATGAATTGAGTATTTCTTTAAAAGGGCGTATCCCTTCTGAAGAATTAAGAACCAAGTATAAAAAAACTTATTACGCTAAATATAATAAAACTGCTTATATAAAACTTAGGGATGATTATAATGCCAAAAGCGATAAAGACTATGCCATGTTATATGTATTATTAATCTTTGGATTTAATCACATGATAAGATTTAATTCAACTGGACAATTTAATGTTCCTGTTGGGAATGTAGATTTTAACCAAAATGTGTACGATGCTCTTGAACATTACTTTAATTTTAAAGATAGTCACAAATTGAGATTTTACAATTTGGATTATTATGAATTTATTAAAAAAATAGAATTTGAAAAAAATGATTTTGTATACTGTGATCCTCCTTATTTAATAAGTCATAGTGAATATAATAAATTATGGAACGAAGAAGAGGAAGAAAAACTATATAAACTGTTAGATTACCTAAATGATAAAGGTGTTGTGTTTGGAATATCTAACTTGCTAACTCACAAAGGTGAAACAAACAAACTTTTAGAAAAATGGATGTCCAAATATAATGTCTATGAAATAAAAAGTAATTATATTAGTAGATTTGATAACACAATCAAAGAAAATTCAAGGGAGGTATACATTACAAATTATGAGTAGAGAAGAGCACAAACCACTTTCGTTTTCAACAACGATGAGAAATCCTGAAAGAATCGCTTCTTTTTTATCATGCCTTGAAACATTCGATGGGATGGTTTTAACAAGCGATTTGATTATGAGAGTTGTTAGAAAAGTGATTAAAAAGAAATTATATAAACCTATGATTATTGGGAGAACATCTAATCTAAATAATATATATTTGGATGAGGAAACGACTTTTAATGATGAACAAATAAATTTTATTATTGAAAATTCGCCTCAAGATCATAAGGAAAAGGGTTTTGATTATGGGTGGGATTCAAGATTTGACACTTGGTACAAAATAGCAAAAGAATTTGGTTTTGTTTATTATAATATGAATGAACCAATAACGCTTTCTCAAACCGGCCATATGTTAATTAACGCATATGAAAATACGGATGATGAGTTTAATTCAGGGGCAGTAATACAAAATGTTTTTCTTAATGCTTTGATTAAATATCAAACCGATAATCCCTTTAGAAGAAATTTAAATAAAAATAGGCCTGTGATTTTATTACTAAAAGTATTAAAGATGCTAAAAGATGATTCTGAAGAAAATGGAGCTGGGGTGTTCATTAAAGAATTACCATTTTTAACTTGTTGGCCTAATTTTGATACAGAAGAATTATACGAATATATCAAAAATTTTAGGGAAGTGCATCATTTTAGTGCAAGTGATGAAATAGTTTATGAACATGCTTTACAACTTTTAGAAAGTAATAATCGTGTAAGATTTAAAATGAAACAAATTCTTAAAGAAGGCGTAGATGATTTAATAAGAAAATTAAGAATAACCGGAATCTTTTCATTAAGAGGTTATGGTAGATTTATAGATATAAATGAGTTAGAATTAGAAAAAATTGATTATGTTTTAGAAAACTATTCAGAATATATTGAGTTTTCCGATGAGCAAAGTTATTTTAATTATATGGGGCAAATAGACCCTCGTATTATTGCTATAGAAACATCATCAGACTTTGATCTTGATTCAATTAGACAAGAAGCATTGAGAAGATTTGCAAATCATTATAGTTCTGAAGAAGTCCATTCTGAACTGTTAAAGTTACAAAACAATAGAGCCTCTCAAGATGATTATCTTAAGCATATAGAAAATCCAACAAGATTGGAGTTTTTAACGAGCATAGCTTTGGTTCAGGCCTATCCTAATTACGATGTTAGACCAAATTATAATATCGATGATGAAGGTAACCCTACCATGACAGCTAGAGGTGGAATGGGTGATATTTTAGTTTACGATCCCCAAGAGAATGCTATAGTTGAAGTGACACTAATGAGAAGTAGAGAACAAGCGATTGTGGAGATACCAGCTATCACCAGACACTTAGAAGATTTACAAATGGAAAAAGAAGGGGAGTTATGTTTCTCATTGTTTATAGCTCCTTTAATACATCGAGATACAACATATATGTGTGAGTTTACTAAACATTCGAGAAATTTAGATATAGTTACTAAAACGATTTCAGAATTTATTGAACAAATTTCTTCTACTGAAAAAATTTCTGATTTTTTATAAAATAGTTATATAGATGGAATGATTAAGCGGGAGAGGGTGTGAATGGACAGTTATAACCCAAAATTATTGAATGTAGAAAGTTTGCTTGAGAATAATACTTTTGAGATACCAGTTTATCAAAGACCATATTCTTGGACTAGGGAAGAAGTAGATGACTTATTAAATGACATTTATGATTCTTTTATTATTGGCGAACCTCTTTTTATGGGAACAATTTATGCGAAGACTAAAGGAAATACTCAAGGTTCAATTTATAAACATGAGTTAATAGATGGACAACAAAGAATAATTTCATTGGCTTTGCTATTTGTGGTTATATATTCAAAATTAATGAAAGAGATTCCAGATAGTCAATCTATTGAATTGATAAAGATTAAAAATATTCTTTGGAAATATGTAAATAGAGTACATCAAAGAGATTTACATTTAATTCAGTCTAATTCTATTGAAAAAGAAATGTTAGTAAGTATTTTTGAAAATACATATGATAATCCTACTAAATTAACTGATTTTCTAAAAGAATTTGAAACAGATATCACCATTGAAACAAATATAATCGATGTTACTAATTCAATAATAAAGTTTATTAACAATAATTTTGAAGATTCAAACACATTATTAGATTTTGTAAATTATATATTATTAAAAGTTAATATGATTGTTATTTTTACGGAAGTTTCTAGTAGAGCTATTTTCAATATGTTTGAAGCAATTAATAGTAAGGGCAAGAAATTAGAAGATATTGATTTAATTAAATCATTTATATTTTCTAAACTAGATGATTCCGATCATCAACTTTATTTAAAAAAATGGGGTCAGTTAATAAAAGATACCAATGATAATTTAGGAGATTATTTATGGGTATATGTTAAAGCCTTTATTAAATATTATAAGTATTCTATAAAAGTTAAAAGTTTTAAATCAATGATTAATGACTACAACACTTCCAGATTCTTTGGAACTGATGAGGAGTCTACGATATTAAAAGAATTAATAAATGATTTATTAAGTAAGTCTAAATATTATAAGGCATTAGATAACTTGGAAGAATTTAAGAAAATTACAACAAAGAAAAGGCACTTGGTTCAATTTAATATTTTTAATACACTTAAGTATGAGCATCCGAAACCAATTGTTTTGAGGGCGTTATATGAATTTGATAAAAGTGAAAAAAATAAACAAGATCAGGAACAAATAGAACTAATTCTTAAAGCTCTTAATTCATATATGGTTATCTTCCAAACAATGAACAAAAGGGATAGTAAGGATTCAATTCCATTAATACAAAAAACATTAAATGACAATTATACTAGCGATTCATTAAATGCAGAAGAAATAAAAAATAGTATAGTCAATAAACTTGTAAGTGAGAATTTAGTTGAAGAAAACTTCAAACAAAGATTTTTTGAAATAGCAGGATATAAAGAATCTGCAACAGACATAGGTTTTGTTATGTTAGCAATTTATCAAGCATATGATGAAGAAAATGATATTTTTTCAGACAACAATGCTAATGCTTTATTCAAAATTAAAAATGAATTATCAATAGATCATTTACTTGCTCAAAAACCAGATAAAGATTCAGAGTTTGGATATTATATGGATAAAACAATTGATGGAAGAGAAGTCTTAAAACTAAAAGAAGGGTCTGATTTTCCAAAAGGTATAATTTCAGGGATGCCATATGATGATTTTAAATATCAAATTTTGAGTAAAATGGGGAATTTAAGATTAATGTTTAAAGATTCAAATTCGAGCAAAGGAAATCTTGAAATTGTATTAAAGGATGATGTAAAATTTACAAAATTTAAACAGGTAGAAGAAAGACAAGAAAAAATGGTGTCTTTAATTATGAAATCTAATGTGTTCTTAATTCCAACTTCTGGAGATACATCTTATACTATACCAGATGAAGAAGATTATTTTATATTAGATTTTAATAATCCAGATACAGCTACAGGTAATAAACCTGTATTGGTATCAATGTTTGAAAATTCTCAAGAAGTCAGCACAAATAAAGAAATGATTAAAGTAATTTTGGGTTATTTATATAGCAAAAAACCACAAGTGTTTGACACTATAATTGATGGCAAAAAGAATTATGGTACTATAAATAAACCGTGGATAACAACCAATCCCAATAAATTAAGAAATCCTGAAAAAATTGAAAAATCTAATTTGTACTTTGAAGCAAATAAAAGTGCAGTTGATTTCATTAAAATGATTTATGATTTTATTGTTAAGGAATTTCAATATGACATTGATAATTTTGAAGTTATATTTAAAATTAATGAATCTGAGTAAAAGAATTTTTGAGATATGTGGATTATTAGGAAGTTAGATAATATCAGATAAAATATATGTTCTAGTAGCATATTCAAGCGATGGAAGATTATTCGATTTAGGATATTCTACTTCTCTTGAAGAATTAAGAAAATCAATAAATTCAGAAGAGGTTAAAGAACAATTAAAAGAACTTAAAATTGAAGATTGCGAGTTTAAAATAAGGGGTAATTATTATCCTACCAATTACTACGCATTAGAATAAAATCATAAAATAAAACAGCATTATAAAAAGTTGGAAAATAAGATAATTAACAATAGTTAATAATTTCTAACAAATAGTGCTGTTTTTTTGATATAATAGCATTAAGAAATACCGTTAATAATTGCTGTTTATGAATCCATTAAAGGGAAAATAAGATACTTCAAGATACCTTTATATATACTTTATAGGGAAAATAAAGGAAAATTGAAGAATTTGAAAATATATCAACAAAAGATGCGTTATTATGAAGAAAGGATAGTTGCTATGAAAAAGATAATCAGAGGAATTGTATTATTTTTATTAATGTTCACATTAATTGGTTGTGATGAAAAGGATGTAAAATACAAAGCACAATTTTTAGACTGGGATGATACTATAATAGAAGAATTTGATGTTAATACATCGGTTTTTGAAGAAATCTCTAATCTACCAAATGATCCAATTAGAGAAGGATATAAATTTGACAAGTGGGTAAGTTCGTTTGATTCAGAAACTAAAACAATTATAATCAAAGCCAATTATATAATTAATAAATATACAATTAATTGGAAAAATCATGATGGTTCTATTTTAAAAACAACTCAAGTTGAACATGGAGAATTGCCAATTTATAATGGGGAAACACCAACAAAAGAGTCTACAGTTCAATATACATATACTTTTTCAAATTGGACTCCAAATATTAAAACAGCTAATGGCAATCAAGATTATACAGCAGAATATAGTTCCACAGTTAATGAATATCAAGTAGTATTTAAGGATTGGGATGGATCAGAATTAAAAAGTGAAACTGTAAAATATGGCGAAGATGCCACAGCTCCAGCAGAACCAATTAGAGCTGGCTATAATTTTGCTTCTTGGAATATATCATTTGATAATGTAAAAGGAAATTTGGAAGTAATAGCGACCTACACAATTATAAAATATACTGTTTCATTTGATACTGATGGTGGAACATCAATTAATTCATTTGAACTTGCTCCCGGAACAAGTATCTCAATGCCAAAGGCACCTACTAAAACAGGATATACTTTCATGGGTTGGGATAAAGAAGCCCCAACTGTTATGCCTAGTGAAAATTTAAGTTTTAAGGCATTATGGAAAATAAATAGTTATACCGTTACCTTTAATACTTTAGGTGGCAGTAACATTGCTAATGAAACCTATGATTATAATACACTGGTAAAAGTGTCACATCAACCAACTAAAAATTATAATACATTTGAAGGATGGCTATTAAATGGTCAAAGGGTAACCGAGTTTGTAATTAAAGGTAACGTTACATTGACTGCTTCGTGGAAGTTAATTGATTATGCAATTAAATTAAATCCTAATAACGGTGCTCAATTAGATGATGTGATAGTCCAATATGGAGCAGTCATTAATTCATTACCAAGTCCGAAAAAAGAAGGATATTTGTTTTCGGGATGGCTTTATAACCTAGAAAAGGTAAATTTACCGTATACATTTACGGAAGGTAAAAACATTGAATTTAGTGCAGAGTGGGAGTATATAGGATTTGGGTTCGAAGAAGTTAATAACGGTGTTAGAGTAACTTCCTATATAGGAACAGACACTAATGTTATAATACCGAACACGATTAATAATTTATCTGTTGTTGAATTAGGAATAAATGCCTTTAGTAATCAAACTAATATTTTAAGTATTAAGTTGCCGGATAATTTAAAGACAATTGGTTCAAATGCATTTGGTGGTTGTATTGGGTTGACAGAAATAGTTATACCAAGAAGTGTAACATTAATTGAACAAGGTGCTTTTAATGGATGTAGTGGCTTAATAAATATAACAGTTCCTTTTTTAGGAAGAAGTTCTAATAGTACTGGAGATATGTCGAAATTCAAATATATTTTCGACAATGTCGATTCCATAAATTCTATTCCCAATAGTTTGACACATATCTATATTACAGGGGGAGCGAAAATTAATTCTGGTGCGTTTAGTGGATGTAATTCCATAACAGAAATAGTTGTGCCTAATAGTGTTACAAGTATAGCACAAGGGGCTTTTGAAGAATGTAGCAACCTAAAGAAACTTACCATTCCATTTGTGGGATCATCAAGAACTCCTTCTTACTATAATGGGAGATTAGATTATATATTTGGTTCTCAAACTTATTTAGTACCTTCGACTTTAGAGAATATAACGATTACCGACCAAACTACAATAAGCACTAATGCATTTAAAAATTGCAGTTTTATTAAAAATGTTGTAATAGAAGAAGGCCTTGAAACCATTCAATATAGTGCTTTTGAAGGGTGTAGCAGTTTAATAAATGTTTCTTTACCTGAAAGCGTTAAAACAATAGGAGAAAGACTTTTTTATGAATGTGTTAGTTTAGAAAATATAATATTACCAAACGGTTTGTTGTCTTTACCTAATAGGATTTTCTCTGGTTGTACTAGTCTTAAAACTATAATTCTCCCAAATAATTTAATTCAAATTGGTACTTGGGTTTTCAGTAATTGCAGTAGTTTAAAAGAAATAGAAATTCCATCCACAGTTAGAACTATTGGGGAATACGCCTTTTATGGTTGTCGTGGACTTGAAACAATCAATCTTCCAAATGGATTAGATGCTATAGAGAATAATACTTTTTATAATTGTACTAGTTTAACAAATTTCGAATTACCTAGCACTTTAAAGAGAATTGGAAATCAAGCTTTTTATGCTTGTGGGCTTAAAAAAATAGTAATTTCAACCAATATTATCAGTATTGGCGAAAATGCATTTATGGGTTGCTATTATTTGCAGATATTTACGGATGCAGTATCAAAACCTGATGGGTGGCTATATTATTGGAGTGGTCCATCGAGAGTTTATTGGTTAGGGGAATGGCATTATGATATTACTACTGGAGAGCCAGTGCCTAATGAATAAGAATAATACATTTTTAAAAATTCACAATATGTGAAGCTATCAAGGTTTAAATAAGATGACTCGTGATGCCTATATATACTTTTAAGAGAAAATAAAGTAAAATTTGAGCTAATATGATACTAATAAAATGAATGGAAAGGAAGAGCGAATTGTTAACATATCTTCAAAATTTATTACAAACAAACCAAATAACATCTACTCAAATATCAACACCAAATAACATAAGTATAAATGTTGGGTTACCAGTATTTGATGTTTCTAGAGATTTATTGGTGGATAATATTAGAAATTTCAAATATGCTGAAAAAGTTAGTTTTATAGGAAGACAAAATCAAAGATATGCAATTGCTATTGGATATAATCCTGCTATGGCAAGTTTAACAACCATAGACCGCACAAATAAGTTGATTGCATACCGTTTACATTATTTGGGTTATGATGGTTACTATTTGCTTAATTTATATCCGGATGTTCAAGCTCAAAAAGTACCTAAAAACATGAGTTTATTTCCAAATTATTCTAATTATGTATTCAATGTTATTAATTATCGAAATTTTCAACTAGATACTTTTATATTTTGGGGTTCTTCGGTATATGTCGATAAATCATTATGTCTTAATATTAATTCTTTAATACAAAATGTATATACTATTGGTGTTAATAATGGATCAAACCATAGACATCCTGGTAGAGGTGTAACTGCTGGAACAATATTTAGCACATTAAGGGCTAAACCCATAACTTGTAGTTTAGGGTCAAGAGGTTATTTAATATAATTCATTTGAATGTATACATTTAATAGTTTTGCATTTTATTAAATAGAATAGTTTCAATAACTACAGTTTATGAATCCATCAAGGGTAAAATAAGATACTTCAAGATACCTTTATATATACTTTTAAGGGAAAATAAAGGAAAATTGAAAAAAGGTTAAAAA